>JBCDLQ010000152.1:0-5993 GCA_039414335.1 Pseudomonadota bacterium
CTGCGATTCTGGACAATGATTTTGACTTCAACAGCGCGGGGGATCAGGGTGGTGGACTGTTTCTGCGCGAAGATTTTGCAGCCTTTGGCGGCTTCGGCACCCAGCGAGCCGAGATCTATCTCACGGACAATCGCTTCAATAACAATCAGTCGGGCGACGAAGGAGGCGGTGCCTATTTAAGAGTGGCCTACGGGAATCTGGGAACGCTGGAAGATCCCGTTAAATTTATCGAAGCCGAAGGCAATCAGTTCCAGAGAAATACGGCGTTGCGATCAGGAGGGGGTTTGCGAATCGTAGCCGACGACACGGTCGTCACCCGCTTGGTCGATTCGGAGTTCTTTCGTAATGTCAGCACCCAGGGTGACGGTGGTGGTCTGAATATCTCTGTCATTGAAGGAACGCTGGACATCAATGGTCTTGACGCAACGCTGAACGATGCGGGTCAGGGGCACGGCGGCGGGCTGGCCGTAGCGGCGGCCCAATCGGACGTCAGCGTTGCCTCCAGCTACTTCGACAGCAACTACGCCGGCGACTGCGGCGGTGGACTGCACGTCTCATCCAGCTTCCAGCAGCTCGGCATCAGTCGGTCCGTGTTCTTGGCGAACTCATCGGCGTCCTGCGGCGGTGGATTGAGCCTGTCGTCTTCCTCAGAGCTGGCCTCGAACATCAACTTCAAGTACAACGCTGTCGTCAACAATGCGGTATTCGGAACTCCTGCTCCACGCAGCAAGATCGAGGGAATCGCCAGCCAGGGTGGTGGCGGCCTGTTTGCCCAGCTTGCCCAGAACGACTCATTAAGGGTTTCCAACTCGACGGTTTCCGGGAATCAGGTGGATTCGAACAGACCCGGTGGCGGCCTGCAGTTCGACGGCCCCATGAGTGTTGAATTGAAGTACTCGACGGTCGTCAACAACGAAACGGACGGCAATCAGGCCGACGGTGCCGGTGTCTTCAATACCTCCCTTTCCTGCACGATCGGCAATACGATCCTGGCCGACAACGTCCGAAACGTCTCTCCATCCAATGAGTTGCCGGACAACCTCAACGGGCCAGCGGCCTGCATGATGGCCAGTTCACTGATTTCCGATACGACCAACGCCAACTTCACCGATGGTGGCAACAATCTGCTGGATATCGATCCCCTGCTCGGTGTCATTGCCGACAATGGTGGAGCCACCTTTACCCACGCTCCCCAGCCAGGCAGTCCGGTTATCGATGCAGGGATGGCGGCTGACATGCTGCCCTTGAATGACCAGCGCGGCTCTGGATTCCCGCGCGTCTTCAATGGCCAGCTGGACATGGGAGCCTACGAGGTCTTCGTGGACGCAGTTTTCAGCGATCGGTTTCAGAACCTGACGCCCTAGGATGAAATTGTTCCACTACGAATTGAAGTCCGAACTGAAAGGCAATGGGCCAAGCTCAGCAAGCTTTTGGCCCTTTGGTCGCATTGATCTCAGCCCTTCATGGCGCGATAGACACAGACAAATCGGGCGCAAAATGTGCACTATTTCAAACTTTTTCCTTGCTCCTGGCATGTTTTCCGCGCATATTGCGTTTGGATAAGTAGTAAGCGCTTGAGAGGCGAGCCGTTTCCCGTGCTCGTTTCAAGGGGACAAGCGATCGACATTCGAATTCGATGCTAGGGAGTAATCAATGAGTCGCAGGAATCTTTCGACGGTCAAATACGACCTTCAGCAGACCATCAAGCCGCAGATCGCCCCCCTGACCGTGGCGGTCAGTGGTGCATTGGCGGCCACGACACTGCAGGCCGCAACAATCACCGTCGATTCGCTGAACGACGGCGACCCGGACGACGGCTGCGAACTTCGATCCGCCTTGTACGCTGCCACATCCAATGCAGACTTCGGCGACTGCCCAGCCGGCGATGCCGGCCCAGACACCATTGTTTTCGCAGACTCGCTCGGAACAGCGACGATCCAACTACTGGCCGACGCCTCGACATTTGATTACGGCGCCGACGACTCCAGCCTACCGATTGGCGAAGACGTCACGATCGACGGCGGCGGCGACATCACGGTCCGAGGTACGGGGAATGGCCGCGTTTTTGAACTGAAGTACGATTCCGACCCCATGGGCTTTCGCGCGGAGAACGTCACCTTCTCCGACATCACGATTACCAACGGCGGTGGCGACGACCGCGGCGGTGGCATCTATTCTCGCGCCCGCTACCTGACCTTGGACACAGTGACCCTGGACAGTAATATTTCCGGCATTTCCGGGGCCGGCTTACATCACGAGCCCTACTACGGCGGCAACGAGAAAAGCTTCACAGCCACTCAATCAACATTTACCAGCAATACGGTCGCCGGCATCGATGCGGCAGGCGGCGGCGGTGCGATCTTCGCTTATATGGGCCTCGGCGGCGATGTCCTGATTAATCAGTCAACGTTTACGAGCAACAGCAGCCTGAGTGGAAACGGCGGGGCGATCCACGTCCAGTCCAGGGATTACACCTACCTCAACATCAAATACACCAGCTTCACCAACAACAGCGCCAAGTACGCCGGCGCGGGCAATGGCGGCGCTGTCTTTGCCGATGTCGTGTATGCCAATCCTGAGTACGGTGGCCTCGTCAATTTCTTCAACAATCAGTTCTCCGGCAACCAGTCGCAGGGTGCCGGCGGCGGTTTGTATCTGGCAGAACGGGACAGCGCTTACCAGGACGCTTTCGTTTATATCAACGACAACAGCTTCTACATGAATGAGGCCGATGCGGGCGGGGCTGGCGCCTTCATCGAGGTCATCAGCGGCGCTGGAACTTTGGACGAACCGACCAAGTTCGTCAACATGGACGATAATATTTTCAACGCCAACACGTCGAACGGAAGCGGCGGTGGCCTGAGACTGATTCTGGGTGATCTCGTGACCAGCACGATCACCGATACGAGCTTTTCGGGGAATGAAGCCCAGGTTGGCACGGGCGGCGGCGCCTATATCCAGGCCACTAATACTCGGGTGTATGCATCCCAGGTCAGCTTCTCCAACAACACGGCCACGGCCGGCGCAGCTGGAGGCATGCAGGTAGCCTTACCCGGTTCTGAGTTCGGCATCGATAACAGCCAGTTCTACAACAACACGGCTGGTGGAGGTTGTGGTGGCGGACTTCGCATGTCCTCTTCAGCCACTCAGGTCGGCGTTGCGCGCTCCATCTTCTATGAGAACAGCGCCAGCCAATGCGGTGGCGGCATGAGCCTGTTTGTACCCACGCTGGAGAACGCCATCGTTGAAGTCAAATACAACGAGATCACCAACAATATTTCCAATGCCCCGGCCACGGTTGGTGGTGGCGGCGTATTTGCCGAACTCGGTAGCGGCACCACCTTGTTCCTGAAGAACTCCACGATCTCGGGCAATGAGGCTACAGGCACCGTCGGGGGCGGGGTGCACTTCAGAGGCGATATGACCGCTGAGCTGAAGTACGCGACGGTGGCCAACAACACGTCATCTGGAGAAGGCGGTGGTGTCTTTAATGAGGCGGCAACCTGCAATATCTCCGACACGCTGCTCGCCGGAAACTACGGCAACGCGACAAACTACCAGGACCTCCGCGGTTCCACGCTTTGTGGTGTAACGGACTCCCTGATCGCTGGCGCGAAATATTCGCTGTTCACCAATAATGGCGGCAACATCCTGAACACGGATCCGCTGCTGGGGCCATTGGCTGGCAACGGCGGTCCGACCTTCACCCATGCCCTGCTGCCCGGCAGCCCGGCGATCGATGCGGGCACGGCCGGTACCTTCGCGCCGGATACGGACCAGCGCGGGCCGGGCTTCCCGCGGGTCACGAACGGCATTCTGGATATCGGCGCTTACGAGGTGTTTGTTGACGCAATCTTCAATGATCGCTTCCAGCAGACCACGCCCTGATCCGCGACCGGCAAGCTGACAAAAGGCCGCCTCCCAGGCGGCCTTTTTTACTTGCGCTTGGGCAGGTAGAGGTCCGTAATAGTGCCTTCGTAGATTTCGGCCGCCATCATCACCGACTCGCTCAAGGTCGGATGGGGATGAATGGTCAGACCGATGTCTTCGGCGGTGCAGCTCATCTCGATGGCCAGCGCCAGTTCTGCAATCAGGTCGCCGGCGTGCGAACCGACTACGCCAGCACCAATGAGCTGCATGGTGGTGTTGTCGAAGATCAGCTTGGTCACGCCCTCCGGGCGATCCATTCCCAGGGCACGACCGGAGGCCGCCCAGGGGAACTTGCCAACCCCGTAGTCCAGACCCTTTTCCTTGGCTTGATTTTCCGTCAGGCCGACCCAGGCCACTTCGGGATCGGTGTAAGCGACTGACGGGATCACGCGCGCATCGGCCGCGCGATTGTGGCCGGCTGCCACTTCGGCGGCGATCTTGCCTTCGTAGCTGGCCTTGTGCGCCAGCATGGGCTGGCCGACCAGATCACCGATGGCAAAAATGTTCGGCTGGCTGGTGCGCATCTGGCCGTCAACGGCGATAAAGCCGCGATCATCCACCTTCACTCCGGCCGCGGGCGCATTGACCAGATCACCATTCGGCCGACGGCCAACGCTGACCAGCACCCGATCGAAGGCCGCGTTCTCGGGCGCGCTGTCGCCGCTGAAGTGAGCGATCAGAGCCGACTCCTCGGATTCGACCTTCTCGACACGAGTCTTGAGATGGAAGATCACGCCCAGCTTCTTCATATGCTGCTGCATGGGCCGCACGAGATCGGCGTCAGCACCCGCCATGAGTTGATCCATCAGCTCCACGACGGTCACTTCCGCGCCAAGCGCTCGGTAGACACAGGCCATCTCCAGACCGATGATGCCGCCGCCAATGACCAGCAGGCGGTCTGGCACGGTTTCGAGTTTCAGCGCGCCGGTGGAGTCCATGACGCGGTCATCTTCCCAGGGTATGCCCGGAATCCGAATCACCCGCGACCCTGCCGCGATGATGCACTGACTGAAGCTGACCGCTCGCGTCTCGCCTTCATGCTCGACCGTGAGCGCGTGGGCAGAGGTGAATTCCGCCCAGCCCTGAATCACTTCGACCTTGCGCTTGCCGGCCATTCCGCCGAGACCGCCGGTCAACTTCTTGACCACACTGTCCTTGTAGCCCCGCAGGGCGTCGAGATCGATTTCCGGGGCGCCAAATTTCACGCCGTGCGATCCCAGGTGATCAGCGGCATCGATGATCTGACCGACGTGTAGCAAGGCCTTGGACGGAATACAGCCGACGTTGAGGCAGACACCACCCAGATCGGGATAGCGTTCGATCAACGCCACCTTCAATCCGAGATCCGAAGCACGGAATGCGGCCGTATAGCCACCGGGCCCCGCGCCGAGCACCACCAGATCGAAATCGGCTGACTGAGATGGCGCGACTGCTGCTGCGACAGGCTCGGCATCGGGCTTGGACGTCGCAACACGGGCCGGCGCGTCCGCGATAGTCGTTTCACTTTCAGCCAACTCGATCAATGCAATCACGTCACCCTCGGAGACCTCATCGCCCTCCTTGACCTTGAGCTCGAGCACTTTGCCCGAAACCGGTGCGGGCACTTCCATGGTGGCCTTGTCCGATTCCAAGGTCACCAGTGATTGCTCGGCCTCGATGACATCGCCGACATTGACGAGAATTTCGATCACGGGAACGTGGTCGAAATCACCGATGTCGGGAACACGAATATCCTGTCGTTCGCTCATGGCGTTTTCTTCTCTTGAGCTAGGGTTGGAGGGCAGATCAAGCCCTCAAGATTACCGCAATTCCGAGTCCGAGCTGGACAGTTCGGCGTTGAGTTCGGCGATCAACGTCTCGACGGCGCTCACCCAGGCCGGTGACACGCTGGGTGCGGCCTGATAGATGGCCAGCGTGCGGTTGGCGTAGTCCAGGGCCACGTCGAATTCACCGCGCTCGCGTTAGAGCAAGGCCAGCGCTTCCTGGGACTTGCCGCTGCGAGGATGATCAGGGCCCCAACCGGCCTCTGCGACGGCAAGACCCTGCAATGCATAGCCCTCGGC
>JBCDLQ010000153.1:0-5984 GCA_039414335.1 Pseudomonadota bacterium
CTCTGAACGTTTGCCGCCGTGGCGATCCTGTAGGCGAGATAGAGCAGGTAGACGACGCAGATGACCGTCAGAGCGTCATCGATCAAGGGGTAGCGATTCAAAAGCTGAATAACACCGACACCAACCACCAACACCATCAGCATGAAGCCCAGACCGACACCAAACATATGGGAAAGGCTTCTCGCCAGTCCGAAATTGGCGCCCGAGGCCATCAACATGGCGTTGTTTGGGCCCGGTGTGATCGAAGAGACGAAGGCAAACAGCGCCAGTCCGATCAAAATGTCTGCTTCCATGTGAAATTTAATCCTGTTGCGACTCAACACAACATCGTAGTGCTTGTCAGGCGCAATTACATTGCTAAAATTGCGCATTATCCAATAATAAAGCAACAAAAAATGGGCATTGATATCATTAACGATAGAATATTGCGAATAATGCGCGTTGACGGACGAATCTCCAATGCCGAACTCGCTGAAAAGATAGGTTTGTCACCGTCTGCTTGTCTGCGCCGCGTTCAGGAACTGGAGCGCACTGGTGTGATAAGCGGCTATCGCGCAGTATTGGATCGCGTAAAGCTTGGCCAGGGATTCGTCGCCTACGTTGCCGTGGGCTTGTCCGAACACACCAAATCAGCGCAAAAGAACTTCGAGGCCGAGATTGCATCGATCGACGAAGTCGTGGAGTGCCACAACATGACGGGCTCCTTCGAATACCTGCTCCGCGTTGAAACCACCGATCTCTTGGCCTACAAGGCGTTCCATACTGATGTGCTGGGTGATCTTCCGAAGGTTTCTACCATCAGCACACATGTGGTCATGGAGACCACCAAGGACGCCCGGGAATAGTTACGAGCCTGGCGCCGACGTGATGGCTTTTCCCTGGCCCAACAGTCGACTCAACAGCCGTCGAGCGTCTTCTAGGATCAGGAGCCCGGTGGGAACGATGACAAGAGTCAACAAGCCAGTCAACAGGATGCCGAAGCCCAGGCTGATGGCCATCGGAATCAGGAACTGTGCCTGCAGGCTGGTCTCCGTGAGCATGGGCAGCAGGCCAAGAAATGTAGTTAGCGTCGTCAACAGGATTGGACGGAAGCGGCGCTGAGCGGCCTCGACGGCGGCGTGCTCTACATTCCGATCGCCAGCGGCTCCCAACTTGTTGTATTGATCGACCAGTACGACGCTCCCGTTGATGATGACGCCGGTCAGGGCGACGATTCCGAAAAGACTCAGAAATGACAGGTCATAGCCCAGCACGATGTGTCCTAAAACGGCGCTGACAGCGCCAAAGGGAATGGTCAGCATGATGATGAATGGCTGCACATAGGAACGAAGAACGCCAGCCAGCATGATGTAGATCACACCGATCGCAAAGAGCAGGTTCGAGGCCAGAGTGGTCAGGTCCTCCTGTTGTTCGCGAGACTGACCTTCAAATCGATAGTCGAGCAATGGGAATGTGCTCGATAGAGCCGGGAGTAGCTGCTCGTTGAGCAGCTCTGTCACATCATTGGGCGTTGTGACCGCGTCGTCCACATAGGCATTGATCGCAATCACACGTCGTCCATTGACTCGGTCGATTGACGTCGGGCTATTCGATTCGATGACTCGGGCCATGACGCTTAGGGGAACATCACTGCCATCATTCAATCTGACCCTGAAATTTTCCAGATCTGCGATCGATCCACGTTCATTTTCCGGCAACCTGACGAAGACACGAACTTCTTCACGGCTTCTCTGTATTCGCTGGACTTCGGCACCGAAAAAGCTCTGTCGAATCTGTGTTGCCAGGTCCTGAGTTGACAAGCCTGCGGCCGCACCCGCCTCGGTCAATTCGAACTCGAGCTGCCGCAAACCATCCTCCAGGTCGCTTTCGACTTCGCTTATTCCATCGATTCCTCGAAGCTGTTGAGTCAGCCGCTCAACGGCCCGGTACAGAGTCTCCTCGCTACGATGGGAAAGCTCAAGACTGATGTCAGAGCCGCCGCCGACCAGACTCGATTCAAAGATGACCGATCGCGCACCAGGAATGTCGCCGAGTGCCTCACGCCAGCGGCGCTCGATCTCGGACGCACTGAGCGCCCGGTCTGCTGGCGGAACGAGGTAGAGCGTTGCCGAACCAACATGGCTACCCAGCGCGCTGTTCGAGTCGCCCGGAGGTGCGGAAGATTGACCTGAAATGACGCCAGCCGCCAGTGAAAAACCCTTGACGGCGGGTCCGTTCAAGCCACCGACAGCGTCCATCGCCGCTTCCTCAACGCGCTGCATCACGGCATCCGTTCGAGCGAAGGCGCTGCCTGCGGGAAGCTCGATAGAAACGGACACTTGATCGCTTTCGATGACTGGGAAGAAGACAAAGCGAATCGCGCCGGAACCAATCAGACCGGCGGTGATGATCAGCCAGGCCAGACCCAGAGCAGCTGCGATGTAGCGCATGCGACAGCACCAGTGGACCAGAGGTACCATGAGCTCATCCCGGAAACGCGCCAGCAACCCTTGCACGCCGTTGCGCAATCGATAGAGGGCGCCGCGGCTCCAGTTCTCACCATGGGCTAGATGAGCGGGCAGCACGAAAAAGGCTTCGACCATGGACATCGCCAGGACCGCCACAACGACCACTGGAACTGGAAAGAGAATCTGTCCCAGAGTCCCAGTAGAGAACAATAGGGGGGCGAAGGCCGCCATGCTGGTAAGGACGCCAATTGTCACCGGCGCGAGGACGCCCATTACGCCCCTTACGGCATTCACTGTGCCGTCAAGGCCGGGATTGCTCTCTTGTTCCTCGAAAATGTTTTCCCCAATGACGATGGCGTCATCAACGACGATGCCCAAAACCACGATGAAACCGAACATGGTCATCATGTTGAGTGTCGTGACCTGACCGACAATCAGGAATGCTCCAAGGAAGGCGACCAGGATGCCAACACTGGTCCAAAAGGCGAGTCGCAGATCCAGGCTGATGGTCAGAAAAAGAAATACCAGCGCGAGGCCGAGGATGCCGTTTCGTGTCAGGAGACTGAGCCGGTCAGCAATGATCGTTGAGTTGTCATTGACAACAGCAACGTTAATCCCCGGCGGTGGATCGAATTCGGAAAGAAAAGCACGAACCCCATCGGTGACTTCAAAGGCATCCTGGTCGTCCGCAGTTTCGATATCGAGAAACGCGGCTGGCTGGCCGTTGTATGTCGTTCGGAGGTCTCCGTCTTCGAAACCGTCGATGATGGTCGCGATGTCGCTGAGCAGAATTCGGCGACCCGTGGCGTCGCTGGTCACCAGGACATCTTCGAACTCAGAACCGATCTGACGTTCCGCATCGGTTCGCAGCAGGATCTCGCCTCCCTGCGTTCGCAGAACGCCACCCGACAGGTTGATCGAATGCGTGTCGACGGTCCGTGCGACGTCTTGAATGCTCAAGCCATACTGGCGCAGCGCAACTTCCGAGACTTCGATTGAGATTTCGCGGGCCCGGACATTGACTAGACTCACATCGCTGACGGTCTCCAGGGCCAGAAGCTGCGACTCAATTTGCTCCGCAACTTGCCGCAATCCGAGTTCATGTAGTGGACCGTAGACGGCGAGACGCAAAATGATATTGGCCGGCTCGACGATGGCGATGTTGGGTTGTTCCGCTTCACCCGGCGGAAAGTCGGCGAGTCGATCGACAGCGGCCTCGACATCGTCCTTGATCTTCTGGTCATCGACAAAGTCCTTGAGTTCTATGGTGACCGTTCCTGCACCTTCTGCCGCCGTCGATCGGACGCGATCGACGCCTTCAATTCCAATGATGGCTTCTTCAACTCGTTTGGTTATGGACTCTTCGATCTCTGAGGGCGTCGCGCCGGGGTAGGGAACGGTGACCGAAATCTGACCTGGGTTGATTTCAGGGAACGTCTCGGCTTTCATCGACCAAGCAGTGAACAATCCGCCGATGAGAATAAACAGCATCAACAAGTTGGCGGCAACGGGGTTGTTGGCAAACCAGGCGATCAAGCCCTCGCCTTGCGGTGAGTTCGCCGAACCGTATACGTGTTCATTCATGGCTTGACGACTCCATCAGTTCGGGATTGGTTGGCGTCGACGGAAGGACTCTGACGGATTGGCCCGCTGTGGCATCAGGAGGGCGGGTCCTTACGACCCCATCACCCACATCAAAGGCCCGGGTCAGTATCTCTCCGCGACCCCGCGATACGATGAGTGGGCGACGTTCGTGAAGCTGATCCCCTTCAACGACCCAGATCGTATCGTCGGGGCCCACGGTTTCGACGGCCAGTCGAAACAGGCCGGACAAGCTGTCGCCCATCAGGGTGGCATCAATGAACTGTCCGGGAAGCAAGGCATTTTCAGCGCCTGGTTTGATGATGACATCCAAAAGTCGGGTGCGGTCATCCAGGTTGGCGCCGATGCGAATGACTTCGCCAGGAATCGAGGCGCTGCGGTCTTGGCCGTTGGGTCGTATGTTTACCGCGCGGCCGACCAAGGGATCTAATTTCGCCGCCTGTTCTGCGGACAGGGAGACGATGACTTCAACAGCTGCCGCGGGGTAGACGCTGCCATAGACGGCATTGCCATTGACTGTCTGGCCGAGTTCGATGTCGCTGGCAGTGACACGTCCATCAAAGGGGAGCGAGTAGCGAGTGCGCTCCAGCGCCACGAACGCTTCGTCGAGTCGACTTTGCTGGGCTGCGACGGACGCTTCCGCCTGTGCGAGCTGTGGCTCGCGGGCGACCAATGCAGGAATGGGTTCATCGCCATTGACCATTTGCCATTCGACTTGGGCGATTTCTGCTTCAGCCAATTCAAGGGCCAGGGCGGCTTCGACGCTGCGAAACTCGGCTTGGGCTCGATCGACCGCTAATTGATAGTCCGTTGGATCGACTTCAAACAGCGTCTGGTTAGCGGTGAATCGACCACCCGATGCCAACTCGTTGGAAACGGACACAATTCGACCGCTCACCTGGGGAATGATCGAAACCGGAGCCCGTACCTGGACAACGCCTGTGGCTTCGATCTCGATGCGTTCGCTGATCGGCTCGGGGACTATGATCTCGACCGGCGCTGCGGTGGGGAGCGAGGCTTCTGTATTCGGTGCTTCCCCACTGGCAATCAGCAAGCGATTCAGGGCGATAGCGAACAACAGCACGCCGACCACAAGGACGATTTGAAGCCGGCCGGCAAGGCGCTGGCTACCGGGGTCAGCAATGGAGGTCTTGGGGGAATGGGTCATGGGGAAATCCGGGGTTTTAGTCTGTCTTTATGGTGGGCTTCATCGTTAGCGCGATCTCGACGCCTTCTTTGGGTATCTCAAGCCATGTGCCGCCGAGGGCCAGGGCGAGATCGATGCGAGCTTCCAGAACCGCTTGCTTGGCCAACAGGTGATCTTGTCGGGCTGAGTCCAGCGCTCTTCGAGTCTCCAACAAGGTGAGCAAGGACACCTGCCCTGCGCTGTAGCGGACGGTGGCGAGCTCATTGGAGATCATTGCCGCTCGCAGCGAATCGCCGCGCAGTTGCAGCTGAGATTCCACTGCTTGCGATTCGACAAGGGCACGTTCAACATCGGCCAGTGCACTCAAGCCCGCTTCTGCGTAATTCGCTGCGAGTTCGGCAGCGACGGCTTCGGCCTGCTCCAGATTGGCCTGCAGGCGCCCGCCTTGATACAGGGGGGCGAACAATCCGGATAGAACAGTGCCGACCCAATCATCGATATCCAAGAGGTCGGCAGCGCGGTCGCTCTGGTCTGAAAAGGAGAGGCTTAGAGTGAGTGTCGGTAACTTGCGGTATCGGGCGGCGCCTGCGTCCAACTGGGCCGCCTGCCAATTCAATTCGGCCAGGGCGACGTCAGGGCGCTGGCTCAGAATATCGGCGGGATGTCCTGGCGTCAGAAGCGGAAGCTGTTCAGCCGCCGCAACGTCACCGAGCTGCAATTGGAGCGACCCCGGTTGCAAACCCAGCAACGTATCGATGGCGATCGATTGGTTTGTCAGTCGGGATCGC
>JBCDLQ010000154.1:0-5977 GCA_039414335.1 Pseudomonadota bacterium
CCGCATCTCAAAGTCGCCGCGTGCAGGCCGCAATCCAAGGCACGATGACGAGCAGCGCAGAAATCTGGGCAATCAAAAGGCCCCAGCGCTGGGCCATCAAATGCGTCACGGCCAGGATCAGCGCCAGCGACAGTACGAACCACCAGAAATCACTGCGGCGAGATGTGCCGAGAAATTCCAGGCTGCGCATCCACTCGGACCGCGCGCTGTGCAGAATGTTCGCAGACGTCTGTTCTTGCTATAGAAGGGACTGCGCCTCAACCTCGAAGACCGAGGACAGGGCCCGGAGTGATTCCATCGACGCTTTCGCGCCAGCTTCGAGCCGCTGGATCGTGCGCAGATTCAATCCGCTCACGCTGGCCAGCTGTTCCTGAGACCAGTGGCGCGTCTGGCGCAGGGTCTTCAGTCGATGGGGGTCGATGTTCATGTGGCCTCACTCTCTTGGGCTGATTAGGAGCACGGATTGTTGCTCCGAATCAGGCGCTTGAGTGACGACTACTCTACGACACGAAGCCGACAGCCGCCCCAACCCCCCTTGGATCACAGGGTGGCCATGACCCGAGCCGCTGCTGATAGCGTTTCATCCACATCGGCCTGCGTGTGCGCCGCCGAGACGAATCCGGCCTCGAAGGCAGACGGGGCCAGGTAGACGCCTTCGGCCAGCATGCCGGTGAAGAAGGCCTTGAAGCGTTCCAGATCGCAGGCCGCGGCCTGGTCGAAGTTGATCACGCGGTCGGCATCCGTGAAGAAGAAGCCGAACATGCCGCCGACCGCCACCGTGGCCATGGGAATGCCGGCCTCGTCGGCGACGCGCTGGAAGCCGTCAGCAAGCGTTTTCGTCGTGTCGGTCAGACCGTCGTAGAAACCGGGCTCGGCGATCAGCTCCAGGTTGGCGATGCCCGCGGCCATAGCCACAGGATTGCCGGACAGGGTGCCGGCCTGGTAGACGGGCCCGGCCGGAGCGACCAGGTCCATGTATTTCTGGCTACCGCCAAAAGCGCCAACCGGCATGCCGGCGCCGATCACCTTGCCGAAGCAGGTCAGGTCCGGGGTGATGCCGTAGAGCCCTTGCGCACCTTGCGGGTGGACGCGGAAGCCGGTCATCACTTCATCGAAGAGCAGCGCCGCACCGTAGCGATCGCACAGCTCGCGCAAGCCTTCGAGGAAACCGGGCTCGGGCGGGATGCAGTTCATGTTGCCGGCGATCGGCTCCACCGCCACGCAAGCAATCTCATCCGGATACTGCTGGAACAGGGCTTCGACGGAAACCACGTCGTTGAACTTCGCATTCAAGGTTAATTCAGCCAGCGCCTTGGGCACGCCGGGTGAGGTTGGCACGCCCAGGGTTTGGGCGCCGCTGCCTGCCTTGACCAGGAAGCTGTCGGCGTGGCCGTGGTAGCAGCCTTCGAACTTGATGAAGCGATCACGGCCAGTAGCCGCTCGCGCCACGCGCAGGGCACTCATTGCGGCTTCCGTGCCGGAGCTGACCATGCGGACCTGATCCAGGGAGGGGATCAATTCGCAAATCTTCTCGGCCATCGTGACTTCGCCCGGTGAGGGCGTGCCGAAGCTCAGGCCCTTCTCGACGGCGGCCTGGACTGCCTCAATGATCTTCGGGTGCGAATGGCCGCAGATCATCGGGCCCCAGGAACCGATGTAGTCGATGTAGCGCTTGCCGTCCACGTCGAACATGTGCGCGCCCTTCGCGCTGTCGAAGAACACGGGTTCACCGCCAACAGCAGCGAAGGCGCGCACCGGTGAATTGACGCCGCCGGGCATGCGGACGCGGGCGCGAGCGAAGAGATCGTGGCTGATGGTCATGGGTGTCTGGCTTCGTGCTGAATGAGTGGGGCGATTATCTCATTTACGCTACCATTCGCGGATGATGAAAAAACTCCTCGCAATGCTGTTACTCGGGGCCGTGCTGACGGGTTGTCAGGCCAACGGCAGCACCACCCTGCCCCACGTGGATTTCGAGGGCCACCGCTATTTCGTCGACATCGCCGATGACGATGAGTCGCGGGCCATGGGGTTGATGTTTGTCGACGAGATGGACGAAAACCGCGGCATGTTCTTCATCTTTCCGCGAGTAGCGCCGCGCAGCTTCTGGATGCGCAATACGCGCATCCCCCTGGACATCATTTATCTCGATAGCGACCTTCGCGTGGTTAGCATCGCCGATGCGATACCGTGTCGCACACAGCGCTGCCCCAGCTATCCCAGCGACGGACCGGCGCAGTTCGTCCTTGAACTCAACGCCGGCCAGGCTGAGGCCATCGGGCTCGGTCCCGGCGATCAGGTCCAGGTTGGCAATATCAATCTGCCCTAGTCAGCAGGCTTTCCCATGTTTACCTTGATTCAGATTTCCGACTGCCACTTCTCGGCAGACCCCATCGCCGTCTATCGCAACGAAAACCCGGACCGCAACCTGGCCCGCCTGCAGGTGGGCATCGAGGCAATGGCACCGGACGGGCTGGTGCTGACGGGGGATATTTCTGAGGACGGCTCGATCGAGTCCTACGAACGGGTCGCAGCACAGGTCGAGGGCTGGGCACCGCTGCGCGCCTGGCTGCCGGGCAATCACGACCACAAGGACCACATGGCCGAAGTGTTGACAGAGCCGGACTTCATGGCCGGGCCCGTGCTGGACTGGGGCGGCTGGCGACTGGTGCTGCTGGATTCGGCTTATGGCGATCGCGGCGATGGCATGGTCGATGATGCGCGCCTGGCACCGCTGTCAGCGGTTCGCACGGACACATCCGATCGACCAGCCCTGGCCTTTATCCATCACCAGCCCGTGCCGGTGAACGCTTCATGGATCGATCAATACGGCATGGCCAATTCAGAACTGCTATGGGATCGCCTGGCAGAGACCCGCGTGCGAGCGCTCGGCTTTGGCCACGTGCACCAGGCCTTCAAGGGGGAGAAGAACGGGATCGTTTGCCTGTCAGCCCCATCGACGGTGGCCAACTCGCAGGCTGAAATGGAAGTCTTTACGCCCGACCCGACGGGCCCGAAGGCCCGCTGGTACCGGCTGCACGATGACGGGCGCTGGCAGACCGGTTTAATTAGCGCCGGGATGAATTAGGCCGTTTCAAAAGGCTCATGGAAGTGACCTTTCTGAGGTGGTCTGCTCAGTTGCGTTTCCCAACAAGCCCGCGACTCGAAAATTGCATGTCGTTTGAGTGAAGGTTACTCATTCCTTTCCGAGCTCAAACGCCGTTCTGCATCTGTTCGGGGTGAAATGCGCACTGTGCAGGTCGACAAAAATGGCCCTCAAAGCTCGATCATCTCGAAGTCTTCCTTACCCACACCGCAGTCAGGACAAACCCAGGAATCCGGCACGTCTTCCCAGCGTGTGCCGGGTGGGATGCCTTCGTCAATGGCGCCCTCCTCCTCGTGGTAGATCCAGCCACAGACCACGCACATCCAACTTTTGAAATCGGTATCACTCATTTTCGACTCTCCTCAAGCCCGGGGCGGGCCTTATCGACGGCGCGATTGTAATGGATGCGCTGTGGGCATAGGCGAAACGCGCCTTCACCCGGAAATCGGTTGCTTAAGCACAGGGTTAGGGGCGATGGCAATGTCGCCCAGTAAGTCGACCAGATCATGCTGACGCCCAACGCTCAATCCGCAGAGCAGGCTCTGTGCCAGTTCGTCCACCGTCACCTGCGCATTACTCAGCATTAGGGCGCCGGCCTCGGTCAGCGATACGAGGCTGACCCGGGCGTCACGCTCCGATGCCTGCTTGGCCACCAACCCAATTTTTTCCATTGGATTGAGCAGGCGCGTCACGCCAGAGGCCGTCAAGCCAACGCGTTCAGCCAGATCGATGCGTCGAAGGGTCTGTTTTGGCTCGGCAGCCAGCGCCTGCAGCACCTGGTAATCGGACCAGCCCAGGCCATGGACTGACAGGCGGCTGTTGAGCTTCTTGAGTACACCCGCATTCAGGGCCATCAGTGTCATCAGCAGCGTCTGGTGCTCGTTCGTTTCCACGACATTTTCCTTGCGTAATACTTGAGTACGCAAATATATCGGTAGATACTTGAGGAATCAAATAAATAGTCGTCGAGTCATCACGAAAAGCCGTCCGCTGGAAATCAGAACCCGCTAGAATCCCCCTCCCATGTCCGGCCTCAACGATCAGCAGCACGCCGCTGTCACCCACCTCGATACCCCGCTGCTTGTGCTGGCCGGGGCGGGCTCGGGCAAGACGCGCGTGATCACGGAAAAGATCGCCTGGATGATCGCAAAGGATCATTACGGCGCGCCGGAAATCGCGGCCATCACCTTCACCAACAAGGCGGCGAAGGAAATGCGCCAGCGCGTCGGCCAGCGGCTGAAGGGCCGCGGCGCCGAGGGCCTGACTATCTCCACCTTCCATTCCCTGGGCTGGCAGATTCTGCGCGAGTCGCCGGAAGCCTGTGATCGACGGAAAGGCATGAGCATTCTTGACCAGCACGCGGCCGGCGACCTGGTGCGCGAGCTGCTGCCCGCCGGCGCGAAGAATGATCTGGTCTATGCGGTGATGAACGGCATCAGCCGGGCCAAAGACGCCGGCTGGGAGCCGGGTCATTCGCTGTCCAACGCGCAGGACGACAGCGACGCGCGCGCGGCTGAAATCTACCGCGGCTATCAGGAGCGCCTGACCGCACTCAACGCCGTCGACTTCGACGACCTGATCGCCCTGCCCGCCAAGCTACTCGAAGACCCGGTGATCCGGACGCGCTGGCGCCGGCGATTGAAATACCTGCTCGTCGATGAATACCAGGACACGAGTGCCGCCCAGTACCGGTTGCTGCGCCAGATCGTCGGCGACGTCGGCCAGATGACCGCTGTAGGCGATGACGACCAGTCCATCTACGGCTGGCGCGGCGCGCGACCGGAAAACCTGTCGGGCCTGAAGTCGGATTACCCCGAGCTGCGCGTGGTCAAGCTGGAACAGAACTACCGATCGGCGGGCAAGATTCTGGAAGCCGCCAACGCCGTCATCGCCTGCAACCCACACGAGTTCGAGAAACAGCTCTGGAGCCAGCACGGCCCGGGCGATGACATTCGCATCATTGAGTACGGCGATGACACGGACGAGTCCGAAGGCATCGCGCGCGACATCATGACCCTGTTCCATGGCGGCCGCGCCCGCTGGGGCGAGATGGCGGTGCTCTATCGCTCCAACTTCCAGGCCCGCGCCATCGAGCAACAGCTCCGGGAAAACGCCGTGCCCTACGTGGTTTCCGGCGGCCCGAGCTGGTTCGACGCGCGCGAGATCCGCGACGGCCTCTCCTATCTGCGCGTGCTGGCTAACCCGGACGACAACCCAGCCTTCATGCGCGTGATCAACACCCCGCGCCGCGGCTTCGGCTCCACCGCCATGGCGAGACTGGCCTCTTACGCCGATGCGGTCGGCAAGAGCCTGTTCGAAGCAGGACTGGATCCCCTCTTCCAGAACGAACTCAAGCAACCGGCCGCCCGCGCCCTTCGCGGATTCACCAACCTGCTGGTCGACTTCAACCACCGCATCGAAGACCACGGCATCGGCCCCACCTACCGCGACCTGCTAGAACACATCGGCTACCTCGACTGGCTGGTCGACCAGGACGACGACCCGAAAAAGGGCGAACGCCGACGCCGCAACCTCGACGACCTTTGCGGCTGGATCGAACGCCTGGAAGGCGACACGGATTCCGTCGAAGAGCTGATCGCCCGAGTCTCCTTGGCCGCGGGCCCCGACGACGACCGCAGCGACGGCGCCGACCTGGTCCGCCTGATGACCCTCCACGCCTCCAAGGGCCTGGAGTTCAAACACGTCTGGCTCGCCGGCTGCGAAGAAGGTCTCCTCCCCCACCAACGCTCCATCGACGACGACCAGATCGAAGAAGAACGCCGCCTCATGTACGTCGGAATCACCCGCGCAGAACGCGCCCTGACCATCAGCTACCCATCAAGCAGCGCGCGCAGCGCTGCAATCTTTGCC
>JBCDLQ010000155.1:0-5928 GCA_039414335.1 Pseudomonadota bacterium
GAATCCGCATCAGCTTGGGCTCGAGACGAACGCAACGTTCGCCTTGAGACAACTCACCAGCGGCGGCATCCACCCGCCAATCGCCCAGATCAAAAGTCGCTTGCAGCAGGCTTTCCAGCGAACTTGCGGTCACCTCAAGGTTTTCATCAGGTTTGTTCAAGGACTTTCGACCCGCCGCCTGCCTACGCTTCTTTTCGAAGGGGGCTTAAGTATACGGAGCGATGTGAATCATGACACGAAGAACTCTCGATCCAGCTCTCGACAACCTAGTCTTCTGGGTGATCATAGTTGCAGGCACCATGAGCGCACCAGTTCAGGCACAGGTCGGAACAGAGCTCGACACCGTATCGACCAACTACGGTCGTTACGTGAGCATGATTCTGAGTCCAAGTGCGGCGCGGGGTGCCACTGGAATCGAAGAAGCGCCCTTGGTCGCCTATGAAAATCGAAGCATCGGAAGGCAAGGCCTTGCGGTGAGCCGCTGTTTTGATCCGCTGTGTCGATCAGTAGACAGCGCAACGCTGGATGATCGGGGCAGCAGCAATGGCGCTGGTATCGACAGCCGCATACTTCGAGGCGCGGACGGCCATGCCATCATCATCCATCGCAGAATTGGTGTCGGATCGGCACTCCGCGTGGTCCGCTGCGGCGTCGCCAATTGCTTAGGCAGTCTGGGCGCAGCCGATACGATCAATACCATCACCCCGGACCAGGGGGTCGCCGTTTCTATGGACGCCGCCATTGGCAGCGATGGATTTCCAGTCATTGCGGCTCTTTTGCAAAGCGGGGGCACCGACCTGGGCCTCTGGGTCATCAAATGCAGCGATTCTGTCTGCAGCCTGCCGACCACGCAAACTCAGATTGACCCCAGCCGCCCCTTGTCTGGTCGTGTGATCGATATGGTGATCGGTGCCAGCGGCTTTCCGCAGATTGCCTTTCAGGATCGCGAGAACTCGGGCAGCAATGGCCAAATGGCCGTACTCACCTGCAACGATCATGCCTGCGCGGGCCAGGATGAAGCCTTGTCATCACTCGATGACTTGGGCGGCGGTACGGGCCGAATCATCGACATGAAGCTCAACTCGAGCGGTCATCCTGTGCTGGCCTACACGGGTTTGAACAGTACGTTGCGCGTTATTCGCTGCGACGATCCTGACTGCGCTGGCGGGAATGATTTACCCAACATCGTCCCGACGCTAGGGTCAATCACCCAGGCCATCGCCATGGACCTCGACAGTCAAGACCGGCCGGCAATGGCCGCACAAAACACCGGTTTGACTCCAGATGGCCTGGAAATCATCTTCTGCAATGACCCGTCCTGCAGCGGTGGCGATGAACGCCGTGTCGATGTCTTCCAGAGCGATCAGCAAGACATCGCTTTAGGTGCCTGGGTCGATGCCGTATTCGACCCCAACGATCGACTGCAAATCGTCTACCAAACAGTGGAGCGCGCGAACAGCACTGTGTTTCTAGGCAGCCTCTATCAGATTCGCTGCGAGTTCGACGGCTGCGGCCTGATCTTTGCCGACCGATTCGAAGCGCCCTAGCGAGCTGACGCTCTAAGCGCTACTCCCACGCGAATAAAGCACCTTAATCTTCATCTGAAAGGAAAAACACGATGCACGCTGATTGGCTGCAGGAGAAAAAGTACGGACTCAGCAACATGGCTGAGTCCAGCGTCAGGCCCTTGGTCGCCGCAGTCGGCTGCGCGCTGACTGCCAGTTCACTTCAAGCAGCCACGATTACCGTCACCACGCTGCAAGATGGCTTTATCGCTGGCGAGTGCACCCTGCGCGAAGCGATCTATAGCGCGACCTACGCCAACGGGTACTTCAACGACTGCCCCGGCGGGGATTTGGGCGAAGATCTGATCGTCTTCGATCCTGCACTCGACGGCGCGATCTCGCTCATCGCGGGTGCATCCTACTTTGACTATGGTGCAGACGACTCCAGTCTCGTCATTGGTGACTCCGCCATCATCGATGGCGATGATCGAATAACGATCTATGGAACCGGCGCCGGCAGAGTATTCAACGTCAAGTATCGAAGCGATCTGGGCTTTGAACCGCAGCAAGTCAAGTTCTCCAACATCACCATTGATAACGGCGGCGGTGAGGATCTTGGCGGAGCGATCTACTCCAAGGCAAAACAACTCAGGCTAGACAACGTCAATCTGTTTCTCAATGACGCATCGTCAGGCGGTGGCGCCGTCTTTCATAGACCAGTTGCCAATCAAGGCCATCTGGAAGTCGTGGACTCGGTCATTTCCGACAATCGAGTCACCACGGCCGGTGCAGGCGGCGGCATCTATGCCCGAAGCAATCAAGGCGCCATCGTCATCAGAAACAACTCTTTCCTATTCAACCAGAGTCGCGGCTCAGCAGGCGGCGCCATCTACGCCAAAGTGGACTACTACGGCACCATCAATATTGATCAAAACTATTTTTATTACAATCGAGCTTCCACCGGCGGGGACGGCGGCGCCATAGCAGCAAAGGGCTACTATGTTGATACCGAGATCAGCACCAATACCTTCTACCGCAACGCTGCAGGGGATACAGGCGGCGCGGTTTTCCTGACCGACAAACTGGACTTCAACGGACAGCGCTCTCGCATTCAATTGACCGACAACGAATTCGAGCGAAACACCGCGGCGAGCTCTGGAGGCGGCGCCTATGTCCGGCTGGCCGATGGCGATTTCTATGGCGGAATCGCGAATCGAAAAACCATTCTTTTATCGAACAACCGCTTCGACGACAACCAGTCGGCTGTTTTTGGCGGTGCTCTCTATATCGGTGCGGGTCGCTTCACGGATCTGAGCATCGTCGAATCCAACGAACTACGAAACAACCAGAGCCAGTTTGGCGGCGGCGCTGCATTCATTGAACTGGGAGAAGCCGATGCAATGATCAGAGACCTGGAGTCGATCGGAAATGCCGCCCTTCAAGGCATGGGCGGCGGGCTCTTGCTGGTCGGTGAAGCTAGCTCAATTTCGATCGGCGGTTTGTCGGCTTCTTTTGACCAAGCCGCTCTTGGCGGCGGCGGGGTCGCATTGGATATCTCCAATTCTCAGGTCACGATCACCGACAGCGATCTGACCAACAACAGCGCCAGGTGCGGTGGCGGTGCCGCGATCTACGGAAAGCAATACGCTGAAGCGGACGTCAGCCATTCGATCTTCACGGAAAACACCGTCGACGCCTGCGGCGGCGCCATCTCATTGCTGTCCGATGATCCGTGGAGCCCGAGCCTCACAATCCGCTATTCAGAGCTCAGCAATAACGATTTCTTGGGCGGACCAGCGAATGACTACAGAGGTGGCGGTGCCGTATTTGCTCGCTTGTCCTCGCCGGGCCTACTGCAGGTCATGAACTCAACGCTCTCAGGCAACTACAGCTTTGAGGATGGCGGCGCACTGCAACTAGAAGGTGCGGTGACCGCTCTGATTGCCTATGCCACTTTTGCGTCCAACTCAGCGACCCTTGGCGGTGGCGGTATCATCGCAAACGCTGCCAGCTGCACCATATTCAATACCCTATTCTCGGACAACAGCAGTTTAATAGGCAGTAACAGCCAAGCCTTAGGAGGAAGTCAGCCTTGCGAGGTGAGCTGGTCGTTGATTTCGAATGCATCGAACTCGGTTTTCACCAATCAAGGCAACAACATCCTTGATCAAGCAGCGCAGATTGGCGACCTCCAAGACAACGGCGGCGCTAACGGCCGCACCCACGCGCTGGATCCTGGCAGCCCCGCTATTGATGCGGGCACAGCGGGCATGGGTCCCCTCTACGACCAGCGTGGCACGGGCTTTCCTCGAATGCAGGGTCTGGGTCCTGATCTGGGCGCCTATGAGTTCAGGCCGGATCGGGTTTTTGGTGACCGCTTCATACAACAGCCATAGACGATGCTTGCAGTTTTAATGATGGTATTGCTTTCCATCCAGGCGAAGGCGATTCATCAAGACTACCGACTAAGCTGACTACTCAATCGCCGCTCAAGGCAGACCGGGGCTGAAGCCCGATCTAAAAAGCGACCAGTCTATACTCCGTGCTGAAATCCCACTGAGGCGAATCAGGGCATGACTTCTTCTCTTAAAAAGCGACTGCTGTGCTTGCTGACCGCGATGACCCTGTTTGTCGTCGCTTGCGATCAATCCCCGAATGAGTCAAACGGTTCGCCGTCACCGAGCGGCTCGACAACGCCGCAAATCGCCACGAACTGGGATGCCTCGGTCGCCGATTCTGCGCAGCTGATCGACGTGCTGCCGGACAGTACGCTGGCCTATATCCGCCTACCCACCCTGTGGGGGTTGCTGGCTGCACCCAAATCGGGCGCCCTGGCCTCGGCCCTGGGCAGCGACGCGAACCGCGAGACCGTGATGGCCCTGCAGGCGCGCATTCCGGGAATGATGGAAGCCGAATTCGGTGATTTCGCAGCCCTGATCTCCCTGCTGCTGGAAACGCTACGCTCTCCGCTGGAAATCGCCCTCGTGGGCGAGGGCCCGCAGCCCCTGGAAGCGGATCTGGTGATCGAGGCTCGACTGGCCTTGGAGTCCGTTGAAGAGTTGAACGCTCTGCTGGGTCGCTACGCCTCACCCAATAGCCCCTTCCAGCAGCTGCAGCAAGCCAGCGACGATGCACCCGGTCAGCTGCTGCTGGGCCTGATCCCGATGTTCTATCACTTCGATGCGGACAGTCAGCGGGTCCGGATGGTCGGAGGCATGTCGGCAGGCCCCGAGAATTTTGACCAAGCGCGAGCCTGGGCGGCCAACAACGCCTCCCCACTGAAGCAACGCGAACAGACCATCGATGACAGCGGCCAAGGCCTGATGGTCTGGACCGATGGCACCCGTCTGATGCCAACGCTGGAGCAGATGGCCAGTCCCGAGGACCTCGTCGAGCTGCGCGAACTGGGCCTCCTGGGCCTTGAAGAGTTTGCCCTGGCCTACGGCAGCCAGAGCGGCAAGGCTCGCCTGAGCCTGGTGGCTCGCGGTGACAGCGGGCCACTGTGGGATTACGGCCTGGCGGCACCGGGCAGCAGCACTGTCCCGATCAGCGGCGACGTCGACTACGTGGCCGGTTGGGTCATGCCCGATCATGACTGGATCGAGACAGTCTGGCGTGCAGCCAGCGATGAGGCCGATGAGCAGATCAAGGACATCGACGGCATGGCCATGGAGGTCACGGGAACCGACCTGGCCGGTTGGATCAACGCCTTTGCAGGACGATGGACCCTGATCGGGGATGACAGCGGCAATGTGATGGTCCATGAGCCGACCGAGCCGGCCGCTTGGACGAACTTGATCGATGGACTCAGTGAACGCTTCGAAGTCCGCCAGACCGAAGTCCGCGCCCAGGGTCAAACGCTTCGGCATCTGGTCATCCCGGGCCTTGCGATGCCCGACATGCTGCCAGAAGCCAGCGATATGCAGCAGCAGGTCACACGCTTTGTCGCCGAGCGCATGATGGCCATCGGCACCCACGTGCACTGGATGGAAGATGACCAGGGCCGCCGACTGCTGGCCTCCGTCCCGCAGGTTCTCCGCGACCGCATCACCCTGGCAGGAGAGGAATCGGTTGCCGACTGGCTGAGCAGCACGGGCGTCGCCCATGAGCGGGCCGCCTTGTTTGGCGCGATCGAGATTGACGATGCCCCGCGCCGCAACTACTACAGCTACCTGACCCTGCTCCAGGCGCTGGGCGATATCCTCGAGACGGATGTCGACCTGCACGCCTTTCCCAGCGCCCATGAATTGGGCATGGCCGATCAGGGCTCGGTCGGTGTGGAAGTTCACTATGCCGATGGCACCCTGGGCCTGGGCTTGCTGTTCGAGAACCATCCTGGCGATGTGATCTACAGTGGTGCCGGCGGTCTGACCGGCATCGCCGTGGTCGGCATCCTCGCGGCTATCGCGATTCCTGCCTATCA
>JBCDLQ010000156.1:0-5921 GCA_039414335.1 Pseudomonadota bacterium
CGAAAGCCCAGTAGAACTCACTGCCGCTGGCCTCTCCGCCCGACTCGCCATCAACGGGCAAATCGAAGATTCGTCGATAGGCGTCACGCCGAGCATCGTGGTTGCCGTGAGCCGGCCAGATCGGAATGAACGGCAGCACGTTGGCGTAGGTGGTGAAGATGCAGTCTCGGTAATCCCGGTCCCGCCCCGAGGGATAGGCGTTGTCTCCGCTCGTGAGGATGAAGTCTGGCCAGGCGTGGTCACCGTCGCGGTGAGGATTTGCAGCCATCCAGGTCAATGAGCTGTCTCGCACGGCGTGAGTGGCCGGGTTGTTGACGCCCGGATCACCCAGAATCCAGATCCGGTGCGGCCCCGGATCATCGACCGGCGGCGGCGTGTCGAAGCTGGCCTGACGGTCCTGCGAGTCGGGACCGCTCAGGCGATAGTCATAGCGCGTGTTCGGTCGAAGGCCACTCAGGCGAACCGCGTGGTCCTGGCTTGCCTCTCCGCTACCTGCCAGCGTCCATTCGGTCTCATCGAGCGCGCGATAGGCCACCTGACTCGGTTCCGGTGTATCGCTGCGCCAGCGCACGGTGACAGCTTCGGGTGTGGGTTGCTGCAGAAAGGGACCAATCGCGCCAGAAGGCTGAGCATCGCGGTGGAGAACGAAGCTGCGATGGATTACTGCAGAACCTATGGCGATCAGAGCGAGCGTCAGCAGTCCGATGCCCAGCGGTTTGACAGACCACTTCATAAAACATCCCCGTGAAGGAAGTCAGCGCAATCATTTCAGCAGACCACTATCGGGCATCGACTGCAAGTCAATCAATGGTGATCGGTGCTTTTGATCTCACGGTCGATTCGAGATCGAAGGGCCGCTCCCTGCACTTGCGGCGTTGAATGTCGGGTGCCACACTCGGAACCGCATTCGAATTCAGATCGCCCACCCGAGAGCCTTCCGATCAATGTATCAACAGCGCCCGCCTCCCGATCAGGCTGCCCCTCAGTTTTCCATCGACTTCTCGCGTCAGTTTGAAGGCTGGCTCAGCGGCTTCAATGCCAGCATCGCTTTCACGACCTATCAGGCCGGCAAGGTCTTTCTGATCGGTATGGGCGAACAGGGCATCAGCCTGGTCGAGCGGACCTTTCCGCGCTGCATGGGTATTGCCGCGCGCGAGGGTCGCTTCTATCTGGCCAGTCAGTATCAGCTCTGGCGCTTCAACAATGTGCTGGAAGCGACGGATCATTATCAGGGCTATGACCGGCTATTCATTCCGCAGCTCGGTTGGACGACCGGCGATGTGGATTCGCATGACATCGGTATCGATGGCAGCGGCAGGCCGGTCTTCGTCAATACCTTGTTCAGCTGCCTCGCGCGCCCGTCAGACGCCTCCAGCTTCGAGGTGGTGTGGAAGCCCCCGTTCATCAGTCGTCTGGCACCGGAGGATCGCTGTCATCTCAATGGTCTGGCCATGCACGAAGGCGAACCGGCCTGGGTGACCATGATCAGCGAGGCCGACGTGGCCGAGGGCTGGCGTGATCATCGCCAGTCGGGCGGCCAGGTGATGGATGTCCGAACCAATGAGGTCGTGTGTTCGGGTCTGTCCATGCCGCACTCGCCGCGCTGGTATCGCAAGAAGCTGTGGCTGTTGAACTCAGGAACCGGCGAATTGGGCTGGGTAGATTTCAAGACCGGACGTTTCGAGCCGCTGTGCTTCGTGCCCGGATACGCGCGCGGTCTGGCCTTCCACGGCAAGTATGCGCTGGTGGGCCTGTCGAAGGCGCGCAACAAGTCCTTCAGTGGCCTCGCGCTGGACGACGCGTTGGCAGAGCGAAAGGCCGAGGCCCGCTGCGGCATCGTGGTGGTTGACCTGGATACGGGCGATCTGTTGCACCACATGCGGATCTCTGGCGTCATCGAAGAGCTGTTCGACGTGACCGTACTCCACGGCGCAATCCGTCCCATGCTGCTGGGCTTCAAGACCGATGAGATCAAGCACATGATTCGTTTCGAGGGCGGCTGACTGTTGTTTTAGAGGCGTTTGAGGCCGACTGATGGGGCGCTTGGGCCCGAATTTGTCGCGGTCGACGTTGCCATCACCTTCATGGGCCGTGACGAGAATTCCCATCCATGAAGAATTCATCCGCAATTTCTGCTCTGTCCCGACTGGCCCTAGCGGCCGGGCTTTTGGCCGTCTTGACAGCCTGTGGCGGTGACGAGTCGGCGAGTGCTGGCGCCAGTCGCGAAGGGCGTCCATCACTGCCCGTGCGTGCCTATGAGGTAGCCCGTCTGGATCTGTCACGCCACATCCAGGTTGCCTCACCCGTCGAACCGCTGCGCACGGTACAGCTTGCCGCACGCACGGACGGCATCATCGAAACCGTGTCAGTCGAGATCGGCGATCGGGTCGAAGCTGGCCAGCTGCTGGCCCAGATCGACGTCAGCGAACAGCGCGCTGAGCTGTCGCGCGCCCAGGCATCACTGCGTGAGGCCGAGGCCAACTTCGAGCGTGTGCAGCGCCTGCGCGATCGGGATTACATCGATGAGGCCAGCTTCGTGACGGCCCAGTCGGAACTGGACGTTGCGCGCACCGACGTCGAGCTATGGCGGACCCGAGTCAACTTCGGGCGGATTACGGCGCCCGTTGAAGGCTATGTCATCGGTCGCCTGATCGAGCCGGGCGCTGCCATCGGGCGTCTGGCGACGGCTTTTGAAATCGCCGATCTGGACGAACTCGTGGCGCGCATCGGCGTCTCGGAGCTCGACGTGGCCGAAATTCAAGCAGGCGATCGCGTCCCGGTGACTGTTGATGCGCTGAAAGATCAGCCCGCACTGGACGGCGTGGTGCGTCGCGTGTTTCCGGCAGCAGACGGCGCCAGTCGTCTGGTCACGGTAGAGATCGAGCTTCCCGAGGCCTACGCACTGGGCGTGCGTCCTGGATTCCTCGCGCGGGCTGACCTGCGCGTCGACTACAAGCAGGATGTACTCGCGGTTCCGGCCGGTTCCGTCGGCATGGGCGATCCGTCCTTTGTGATGGTGATCGATCAGGAACAGCAACTGCGTCGCCGCGCCGTGACAACCGGCATCATTCGGGGTGACTGGCGCGAGATTCTCGGCGGCCTGGAGCCCGGCGATCGCATCGTGTCCTCCAGCCCCCTGGAGCTGGCTGAAGGTGCCCGCGTGCGCGTCGTTGAGACCACGAGTGCTTCGGGATGAGCGATCAACCGTCGCCATCCGACGACGTCATCGAGCGTCGGGCCATACCGCGCCGTCCTGACAATCATGACCCGGCACGCGGTACCCAGTACTACCGGGGCCTGAGCCACGCGGCGATTCGTCGACCCGTCG
This sequence comes from Pseudomonadota bacterium, assembly GCA_039414335.1. GTDB lineage: Bacteria > Pseudomonadota > Gammaproteobacteria > Xanthomonadales > Wenzhouxiangellaceae > Wenzhouxiangella. The sequence goes on from JBCDLQ010000156.1 coordinate 3,329, forward strand.
GCACGACTGCCGTGGCAGCCGTTGTCCTGGTCATGGGCCTGTTCTTCGTTGATCGCCTGCCCGTGAATCTCCTGCCCGAGGTGGTCTACCCCCTGATACGAGTCAACGTCGATTATCCGGGCGCCGCGCCTGAAGTCGTAGAAGAACAGGTGACCCGACCGCTGGAGCGGGCCCTGTCAGCAACGGAAGACCTGATTCGCATGTCGTCCGAGGCGGAAGAGGGTCGAACGGATATCAGCCTGATCTTCGAGTATGGGACCGACCTTGATACGGCGCTCCAAAACGCTTCGCGCCTGCTCGAGCGCGCTCGAGCGCAGCTCCCGGACGACGTCGAGGCCGTTCGTCTCAGAAAGTGGGATCCGGGCGCCTCGTCGGTGTATGAGGCCGGCTTCTCCTCAGATCTCCGAACTCCTCGTGAGGTGCGTGATTGGGTCGATAACAGGCTGGCGCCCCAGCTTCAGGCGATCCAGGGCGTGTCCGGCGTCGAGGCTGTGGGCGGCCAGGAACGCGAGCTGGAGGTCATCGTTGATCAGCAGCGATTGCGGTCCTACGGCTTGACATTGGCTGGCGTTGCCAACCAACTCGCCCAGGAAAACTTGAACGTCGCCGCAGGTAATGTGACGTCCAGCAGTCTGGATGTGATGGCCCGGACCGATGGGCGCTTCACCAGTCCCGAACAGATTGCCGACGTGCTGCTGGCCGTGCCGGGCTCCGATCGGCGAATTCGCCTTGATGAGGTGGCCGAGGTGCGCGACGGCTTCCGAGAGCAGCGACTGTTCGTGCGCCTCGATGATCGGCCCGCCGTGCAGGTCTCGATCTTCAAGCAACCTGACGCCAACACGGTGGGTGTGGTCGATGACGTGATCGAGCGCATGAAGTCGCTCGATGCCTCGGGCTTCATTCCCGAAGACATCACCTATAAGATCACCGAGGATGCGGCCTACTTCATCCGCGGATCAGTTCGATCGGTGTCGGCGGCCGCCATACTGGGCGGCGCGCTGGCGATGGTCGTGGTTCTGGCCTTCCTCGGCAGCCTGCGCAAGAGCTTCGTGATCGGTCTGTCGATACCGCTGGCGGTGATGGCGACCTTCGCGCTGATGGGCGCTTCGGGCCTAACGCTGAACGTCATGAGTCTGGGTGGCTTGGCACTCGGTGTCGGCCTGCTGTTGGACAATGCGATCGTGATGCTGGAAAACATCTCCCGTCATCGCGACAAGCTGGGCAAGACGGCCGAACAGTCAGCTCACGAAGGCGCCGATGAGGTCATGTCGGCCATTACCGCCGGCACCTTGACGAACCTGGCGGCGGTCGTGCCCTTTCTGCTCGTCACCGGCTTGGCGACCTTGGTGTTCCGCGAACTGCTGGTCACGATCTCCTTTGCCGTCATTGCTTCCCTGGCGGTCGCCCTGACCCTGGTGCCGATGCTGGCGGCTCAGTTCGCCAAGATCCGATTTGAGTCGGGATTCAGCCGCTCCTCGGCGTATCGAGCATTCAACGGTCTGATCGAGTGGGTTTCCGAGCGCTATCGTCGCAGTCTCCGTGTCATGTTGCGCTGGCGCTGGGCCGTGCTGGCTGTGGGTGTCGCGATCTTCATCGGCAGCCTCAATCTGACCCAGAACCTTGGAAATGAATTTCTGCCCCAGCTCGATGATGGTGAGCTCGGAATTCGCCTTGCGCTGCCCGCTGGTACCACACCGCAGGAAACGGACGCGGCCACGCGGCTGATCGAAGCCGAGGTGGCAGAGATGCCGCATGTACAAAGCGCATTCGCGCTGGCAGGCGGCAATGTTTGGGGAGGTACGGCCAATATCCGTCCCGGTCGTGGTTTCGTTCTGGTCAAGCTCGACGATGCGGAAGACCGACCCGAGTGGCCGGCTAGCCGCTGGGTTCGGGAGATGCAGCAGCGTCTCAACCAGCTCGATATCGCCGGCGCCCGCATGTTCGTCTGGTCCCCTGGCATTCGCGGTCTGACCTTTGGCGTATCGGGTGAGGATATGGAGCTGAAGGTCGTCGGTGAAGACGTCGCCTTGCTGCAGTCCCTGGCCCGCGAGATCATTCGTTCACTGGAAACCATCCCCGGCCTGACCGGCGTCGAAATGGACGATGAGGATCGCACGCCCTTGCTCTCTATCGACGTGGACCGTGAGCGTGCAGCAGCGCTGGGTCTAGACGTCAGCAGTGTGGCGCAATCCTTGCGTTATGCGGTCTCAGGCTACGTGCCGACGCGTTACTCCACCGGCGTCAACGAGTACGACGTCCGCGTCAGGCTGCCGCGCGACGAAGTGCGTGATATCGACACGCTCAGCCAGGTGATCGTGGCCAACGGCGTCAATGGACCGATCCAGGCACGGCAGGTCGCAACCTTCAAGTTGGAGGAGGGGCCGGCGGAGATCAGCCGGGAAAACCAGGTCCGTATTCAGCGCATCGTCGGTAACTTCGATACGGCGCAGAACGATGTTGGCAACATCATGAGTGAAGTCGAGCGGCGAATCTCCGAAATCGACATGCCCGACCAGTACGGCGTGATCCTCGGTGGACAGTTCGAAACCATCGAAGAGACCAACCGCGAAATGATGGTGGTGCTCGCGCTGGC
>JBCDLQ010000157.1:0-5913 GCA_039414335.1 Pseudomonadota bacterium
CCAGTCTGTATCGTCAAGCTAGGCTTGGACATCCCGGGACATCCATCAAGTGATGATCCGTTCTGTATCGGCGGGCGGGGTTGAAATTACACGGTCAGTTTTTGATCAGAATGTGGCAAGAGGCCTGAAAAACCAGAAGTTCGAAGAAGAGGGCGGAAAATGCCCTGCCTTCGGAAACGAAAAAATGGCCGATTGACCGGCCGTGGACGCTCAAGCCTTTTTTTGGGGGGTTCTATTCGGTCTGAGATCGAAGCAGTAGCATAGCCCTTTCTCCGCAGACGCCTTTCATCCAACGCTGGCCCAGGGCTTCTGCTTTGGCCATCAAGGCCTCGGCCGACCCGATCGCTCGGAAATACCGAGATTCTGTTCCCTGAACTTGCCTCAGCCATCGTTTCGGATGATTGGAGACCGACCAGAGAGCCTCTGGAATAGTGCCAGGTGATTCGGGTGCTTTCCTGAGCCTTCCCCGCTTGTGTGGATGAACTTGCTCTCCCGTCCACTGAACCAGTTCGATGTAGCTGGATTCGGTCATTTGCAGGAGTGCGTCTGCATCAATTCCTGCAATGGGTTTCAGTGCTTTCTGATCTAGCTTTGATCGCTGTTTCAACCTGACCTTGATGGAGGTATGGTCAGAGTCTTCTAGAGTTTCCGCCATCTTGGCTCGTGCTGGATTGAGGTCAACGTAGGCCATGGCCGAAACCACTGCTTGTGGTTCTAAGAGCGCCTGGCACTTGAATCGGCCTTCCCAGAAGCGTCCTGTGCAGCCGTCTTCCTGATTGGCCAAGCGAGCGATTGGCTCGTTCAGAGCTCGCATAAACCAGCTCAGAGAGCCCAGTCGCTCACGAATCTGCTGAATTCGCTCTGGTGTACCTAAATATCCCTGCCTTATCCAATCCCTTTGCTGATCAGAACCAGCTTGGCTCATGGCACCCGGAAATACATGCAACCATCGATCGACCACCACATCATCAGACCAGCTCAGCGCCGCGTTGGGATCAACACTCAAAACGATATGGGTGTGATTACTCATCACAGCATAGGAATAGATCGAGACAGCGAAGGACTCGGCCAGGAAATGGATTCGATCCTCGATCCATTGGCGACGATGATCAAAGTTGCGGCCTGAGAATCGATCAGTACCACACAGAAAAGCACGGCGTACGCAACGGGAAACGACGTGGTAGCAGCCGAATTCACCTGGTGGCGCGATTTGAGCGCGTGGCGATGTCATGAGCACAGGATTGCTGCCAGGGATGGGCTGAGCAATAGGAAATCGGCTCATTGATTGGTAGGAAATTTGATATTTTCTGTGGGTGTCCCAGGACGAGAAGGCATTTATGGCCTGGAAGGTCAGGCGGTGATAGGGGTATTTGACCGTCCGGCGGAGGGCGAACTATGCTCCTTGCATGAGCGCGCGAACACGGAAGGGATTCGAATTGAAGGGGCGGTCATCTGGGGTGGCTGATGCCAGCCGGAGTGTCCTTTCGCTGGCTGTGGCGGGCGTACTTGGGCTCGGGCTGCCCACTTTGTCTCACGCGCAGTTGTTCCCCCCTGAGATCGATCTGTCTGCCCTTGAAGGTTCGGCTCCTGGATCCAGCGGGTTCTGGTTGAGGGGCGTACTGGCCGGTGGTGAATCGGGAAGTTCTGTGTCTGCGGCGGGGGATCTGAATGGCGATGGGCTAGAGGATCTGGTAATCGGTGCCTCTCGCTCCAATCTTCCTGGGGCATCAGATGCTGGGCGGGTCTTCGTGCTCTACGGGACGAATACGGGACAACCCAACCGTAATCTCTCCACGATTACGGCCTTCAACGGCGCTGTGATCAATGGCGGCACGGCGGGTGACCAGGCGGGGGAATCCGTCTCGTCGGCGGGCGACATCAATGGTGACGGGATCGATGATCTAATCATCGGGGCGACCTATGCCGATTCGAACGGGAACTCGGCAACGGGTCGGACCTTTGTTGTGTTTGGCTCATCCTCGGGTCTCCCCAGTCCATTCAGTCTGGCCTCCGTCAATGGTCTTAATGGGTTTGTGCTCAATGGGGAGTCGGAACTTGATTTCTCCGGGAGTTCAGTCTCAAGCGCTGGCGATCTCAATGGCGATGGCATTGATGATCTGGTTATTGGCGCGGGTGAGGCCGACGCGGCTGGTGTCAGTGATGCCGGCAAGAGCTATGTCATCTTCGGTTCTACGTCGCCCTTTCCCAGTCCCTTTAATCTTTCCAGCCTGAATGGAAGCAACGGCTTTGTTCTGAATGGCGAGGCCGATGGTGATCTGGCGGGCCTGCCCGTGTCCGGTGCAGGGGATATCAACGGAGATGGCATTGATGATCTGGTGATCGGTGCTTTTGGCGCCAGTCCGGGGGGCGATGTTCGAAGGGGCAGAGCCTATGTGGTTTTCGGGACCAGCTCGGGGTTTTCGAATCCATTCAATCTTTCGACGGTGAATGGATCAAACGGTTTCGTGATCAATGGCGAAGCGGCGGGTGATCGAGCCGGACGTTCCGTGTCCGGCGCCGGTGATGTCAATAGCGATGGCATTGATGACCTGATTATCGGCGCGTCGCAAGCCGATCCAAACGGCCAGGCTGATGCGGGTCGGTCCTATGTGATCTATGGCTCGACGACGAGCTTCACGAATCCTTTCAATCTGTCGACGATCAATGGTTTGAATGGCGTTGTGCTGGATGGTGTGGCGGCTGGAGACTATGCAGGAAGATCCGTATCTGGTGCTGGTGATATCAACGGGGACGGAATAGATGATGTCATTATCGGCGCACCTACTGCCGATTCAAACGGCATTGCGAACACCGGCCGGGCCTTTGTCATCTTCGGTTCGCGCACCAGACTGCCGAATCCCTTCCTGCTGTCATCGCTCGATGGATCAAACGGCTTTGCGATGAATGGGGCCGCCATGTCAGATCGTACGGGGGAGTCGGTATCCAGCGCAGGAGACGTGAATGGCGATGGTATTGACGATGTGATGATCGGCGCGCCCGAATCCGATGTGATTGCTGCAGGCGCGGGCCAAACCTATGTGGTGTTTGGTCGAAAAGCGCAGCTGTTTGCCGATCGATTCGAAGCGCCGCCGCCCTAGCTTCTCAACACGATCTAGCTCCTCTCGAGTGCTTCAAGTTCGTCGCCAGATTGACAGGCGGCATCTCCTCAACCTGGAGACCCATCAGCACTGCGGTCTCATCAGGCTGCGCGGGTTGGCTCAGCGCTTCTTTGGGGAAGTCGCGCGCTACGTTGATTGTGCGGTGTACGTTTCGGTGGCGCTCGGTGAGTGCTGACGGATCAGTTTTCAAACCGATCACTCAAGATTTCGTCCCGGAGCATTCGTTCGAAGGCGCCTGCGGTGCAGCGTGAGGCGCTGTTATCGTCATTGTCTTGCGGACGAGGCAGGCCGTCGATATCGACTAGGGCACAAACAGAGAAGTCATTGGCTGAGGTGATGGTGGAACCGGCATCGACCAGCGGACTAGCTGGAAGAGGCAGGATGTCTGGTGAGGAAAGCGTTGATGCCTCTCCAACGATGGTTAGCGCAAGGGTGGCGTGCTGAGTACCAGTGCTGTTTAACCAGCCGCAGCTATTGTCACTAAAGAAGTTGAATTCTCCGATGAGTACGTCATCGGGTGAAGCCACCGAGAGGCAGCTCGTTGAGCCGTCAGCAGATTGCCCAAATGCATTGTTAGAAATTGCCAAGTTATCGAGATCGACGGAATGAAACAAACTGCTAGCACCGTTTTCGCTGCGATTGTCCAGAAAAGTGCTGTTCCTTAAGCTGAGCGTAGCGCGCCCGACCGAGAGGGCAGCGCCATTGTTGATACTGTTGCCCAGATTGCCACGGTTGTCGAAAAAAACGGCGTTCTCGATGAAGGCACTGTTGTTGACACCCGGGCTGACGCCAAAGACTTGAATAGCAGATCCAGATCCCTCTGCGGAGTTGGAGGCAAACACCGTTGAGCGAACGATGATTTGGCTGCCCGCATGGTAGATGGCACCGGCTCCAGCGTCTTGGTTCCCTGAGCCAGACTCTGTTGACCTATTCAAAGCGAATCGGCTGCCCGTAATGGATAAATCACCATCCAATTGATGAAGCGCACCCGCGCGCGTGAAGACACCCGATGTCGCCGAGCTCGCAGTTGCAGTGTTAGAGACAAACTCGCTGTCTCGGATAATGACCTGGCTGGGGCCGATATCAGCATAGACTGCGCCACCTAGCGCAGGGCCACCAGTGCCGCCGAAGGCAAGGTTGCTGATGAATCGGGAGCTGTCGATCTCCATTCGACCAGTCGAGAAAATCGCACCACCCAGAGCGCCTATTGAATTCACCGCTAAAGCCCGACAAAAGCTAAACGTCATATTGACCAAAATGATTTCGTTCCCAAAGGGATTGGTGAGACATCCACCGCGCGGCGCAACTCCGCTGGCGACCGATAGATCAACCAAGGTCACACGAGTGGCACCGGTTCCCATGATGAGGGGTCCGTTATCGCTGAGGTCGAGGGCAATGTCGCCCAAGAGCGGTCCAATGATGGATAGAGGGACCGAAAGATCAGGCAGTCTAGAAGCGCCGCTGAGTGGTTTGATCGTGCCGGTCAGGGAGTTGTCGAACTGAATCGTATGCGGGTGCGCCTGCGGTGGCGTTTGCGTCGACGATCGCCTGCCGCAGGCTGCCAGGCCCTTCGCTATTGGTATTCGAAACAGTAAAAGTCGCTGCGAGCGACAGGGAGCTGAGGAGGAGTAGTGAGGTGATCAGAAACACTCGAAGGGGCATGGGAATACTACTGAAAATTGGACGACAGGAAGTCTAACGCAGGCGGGATCGAAAACATGACAGGGATGTTGGAATCAGCCTGTCGATGAGGAGAAGCAGGGAGGATGCACACCGGAGACAGTAGACACCGAGACAGCCGTGAGATGAGAATCCGGTCCATACCGTGAAGCGGAGCTGAAGTGAGAGGTCCGGTTTTGATCAGAATACGGCGAAAAGCCAGCGGATGAATCAACGACCCATGCTACGCTCCCAGCCGATGTGTAATCACTCGGGGAGCGAGCGATGAAAGATGAATTCTGGAAGCGGGGCATCGCCATCGTGCTGATGTTCGTCACGGTGGTTGTTTTCGGCTCTCAGGCGCTTGGGCAAGACCGGGATGCCTTTCAGCGGACGATCGCTGCCTACCCCCAATTGGATCGCTTACCCGGCTATGCCGCTGTCGCCATTCGAGACGGCCAGCTGGTCGGTGAAGCGGCGGGTGGCGATATCGACCTGGATACCCCAACGGAGATCGGCTCTCTGTCCAAAAGCTTCACAGCGCTGGCGGTGATGGTGCTGGTGGAAGCGGGCCAGTTGAACCTGGACTCGAGCGTTGAATCGCATCTGCCGGAATTTGCCAATCGGCCCGGCGGGCCGATTACCGTACGCCAGCTCCTCAGCCACACCTCGGGATACGCATCCGCTCAGGGCAACGACACCCATACGGACTTCACCATGGATGATCAGGCCCTCGCTCGTCGTGTGGCCGGCCTGGTCGATACGGTCCCTGCACTCGCACCGGAATCGCGTTATCAGTACTCCAATGCGAACTACCAGATCGCTGGCCGGATCATCGAGGCGGTCAGTGGGCTGTCTTACGCCGAATTCGTGGAGACGCGGGTTCTGGCGCCAATGTCCATGAACGAATCATTTGTTATCGGCGGTGAGCGATCCGATCGAGCCATCGGGCACGTTCCTTGGTTCGGAAGCCATCGGTTCGCTCGCACATTGCCGCGATCCGTTCTAGGGGGCAGAGGTGCCAGTTAGTGTGTTCGCGCCGGAATGACGGCCAGATATCCTGAACAGATCGGGTCGCTCGTACAGCGCGATCAGCCACGTCTTCCTGATCAGGCGGTGGAACACGAGCGGCGCG
>JBCDLQ010000158.1:0-5905 GCA_039414335.1 Pseudomonadota bacterium
CAGCGTACTCAGTTAATGACGCAAATACGTCTGCCAGTAGCTTGCCTGGTGGGAATGGTGGCGATATTATGGTATCTACAGTAACCGGCGATATCGCTATTGCGGAGGCTAATTCCTTTGTTTCTGCTTTTGTCGGACAGAGTGGAAATGCAGGGGAAATTAAACTTGTCGCAGAACAAGGCAATTTGACAGGCGAGCCTGACACGTTATTGAGATCGTTTGCGATCGTCCAGACCTATTCTGGGACAAGTGGAAACGGTGGCAATATCACCCTAGAAGCAAATGGTCAGATTACCAACATAGACGCTTTTACCCTATCTACTTCCGAAACGGCCGGAAATGTCACAATTAAGGGCAATAGTAATCTCTCCCTCACCAACACCGACATTGCCACAACGCAGACTACAACCTTCGAAAACGCAGGCACTGTGGATGATCAGACATTTTTCTTCGTAGGTAATCGCGGCGAAGTTGGCGACATCACCATTACCGGAGCGGGTGATCTTACTTTTACTGATAGCAGCATCAACAGCTCGGTTCTGCGTTTCGGTTCTGTTGGAGATATTCACATCAGTAGCCCTGGACTGATTACCTTGCAAGGCAGTAGCGCAATTTCTAGCAACACCCAAAGCCTACTCGAGGCAGCAGATGCTGGCAGCATTCAGATTATGTCAGATACCGGCATTTTACTAACGGGGCCTGACGTTTCCGTCAGCGCTACTAATCGCGCTATTAGTACCGGAGCCGAAGCCGATGGTGGCAGCATTGAGCTGGCTGCTCCCATCATCACGGTAGAAGAAGGGGCAACCATTTCTACGGCTTCGTCTGGGGGCAGTGGTAACGGCGGCGAGGTCATCATTAATGCTACGAATGCCGTAAACCTAGGAGCGGGGGAGACAGATTTTGAGCCCGTCATTTCAGTCGCCACCAATGGTGCTGGAAGAGCTGGCGATATTACGATCAATACGCCCAGCTTGACGCTTGCCGAAACAGCTCAGATTACAGCAACAGCCAGCGCTAATGCCACCAATAATGAAGCTGGGGGAAGCATTACGCTGAATGCCTCGGCCATAAATTTAGCCGACAACGTGGGGATCTTTGCTGAAACTGTAGGACAAGCTCCCGCCATCGCTCATGTCGATGCGGACCGTGTCACCGAACTGCATGAAGGGTGTTTCGGGCCTGCCGTTGGCGATGATCTCGAGCATGCGCTTCTCGGCCAGGCAGGAGGCGCCGCGGCCCGTGTCCTGATTGGCGATCGTGCCTGAGCCCATGATCGTACCGGCGGCCAGCGGGCGGGACTTGGCCGCATGTGCCAGCAGTTCGGCAAAGCTGAACTGCATGTCTTCACCGGCTTCCGGGTTACCAAACAGCTCACCGTTCAGGTGCGTAATCAGCGGGCGGTTGAGCTTGCTGTCGACCCAGGCCTCGCCCAGCTCATCGGGCGTGGCCACGACGGGTGCGAGGGCCGAGCGTGGCTTCGACTGGAGGAATCCGAAGCCCTTGGCCAGTTCGCCGGGAATCAGATTGCGCAGGGAGACATCGTTGAGGATGGTGACGAGCTGGATATGGTCGGCGCATTCCGCCGGGCTGGCGCCCATGGGAATGTCGTCGCAGATCACGCCGATTTCAGACTCGAAATCGATGCCCCAGGCTGTATCGCCCATCTCGATGTCATCGCGCGGTCCCAGGAAGCCGTCGGAGACGGCCTGGTACATCAGCGGATCGGTGAAGAAGCTCTCGGGCACTTCGGCACCGCGCGCTCTTCGCACGCGCTCGACATGGGGCAGGTAGGCGCTTCCGTCGAGGAACTGGTAGGCGCGCGGCAGCGGTGAGGCCAGGGCGTTGAGGTCGAGGTCAAATGCACCGTCGGCTTCACCGGCCTGCAGTTGATCGAAGAGGCTGGCCAGGCGCGGCGCCGTGTTTGACCAGTCGTCCAGTGCCGCCTGCAGCGTCGGTGCGATCTCCGTGGCCTTGATGGCGCGGCTCAAGTCGCGCGAAACGACGATCAGCGTGCCGTCACGACCGCCGGCTTTCAGACTTGCGAGTTTCATGGCTTCAATCCTTCGTTTTCAGTTCGATGAGTGGAGAGTCAAGACTCAGGCCCATCGTCACCCCGGCCTTGAGCCGGTGCCCAGTGTCTTCGACGCCAGATCGCCGGCGTCATCCAGTGTTTCAACCTTTCCAGCTATCCACGTAGCCGGTCCACTCGATGGACTCGGCTTGATCGGTCACTTCCAGCGCATCGCGTGTATCGATCATGACCGCGACCTCTGCCGTGGCATCAGCCTTCGGGGTGAAGGCGTTTTTCAGGGCCTTCGGATGGGGCCCGTGGGTGAAGCCGCAGGGATGCAGCGTCATCATTCCCGGGTGGATGTTGTCGCGCGAGAAGAACTCGCCGGCGTGGTAGAAGATCAGCTCGTCGTAGTCATCATTGTTGTGGAAGAACGGCACTTTCAATGCGTCCGGATCGGTCTCGAAAGGGCGCGGGACGAAGGTGCAGATGACAAAGCGATTGGCCAGAAAGGTGGTGTGGGCCGATGGCGGCAGGTGATAGCGGTGGCTCATCAGCGGCCGGATATCGCGCCAGTTGATTCGAACCGGCATCAGATCACCGTGCCAACCCACTGCATCGAGCGGGTTGAAGGGATAGGTGATCGTCGAGATCGCATTGCGACGCTTGACCTGCACCTTCCACTCGCCTTCGCCCTGCTGGGCCTTGAAGGTCTCGTTGACCTTCGGCGTATCCAGCATGGCGGGATCGAAGATGGCATGCGGGCCGAGCAGACCCTTGTCTGGCAGCATGTAGCTGGAGTTGCTGGCTTCGATCAGTAGCACCTCGACCACCGAGTCGCTTTCGATGCGCCACATCGTGCCGCGCGGCAGCATGATGTAGTCGCCGTCACGAAAGGGCAGGTGGCCGTAGTCGCAGAACAGGTTACCGCTACCCGCGTGGATGAACAGCATTTCATCGCCGTCCGAGTTGCGGACCAGATGCGGTTGCTGACCGTCACTCTTCCACTGGCGGATGCGCACGTGCGCGTTGTGCATCAGCTCGGTGGCATCCCAGGGCGAGGGCGTGCTGCCGTCCAGCTTTGTCGTGTCGAAGGCGCGCGGCTTTAAGGGCCCCTCGAAATCGGTCCAGCCCGTCGGTGCGTTGGGGTGATACATGTGCGAAGCCGGGCCAAAGAAGCCTTCCTTGCCCAGCTCGCGCTCATAGGTGCCCTCGGGCAGATCGCAGTGCGCCTGCCTGGAGGCCGTGCCTTCAACCTTCGGATGCGTAATCCAGTTCTTCATGAGTGCCTTCCGCTCAGTGCCGGGGTGGATTCAAAAACACTTTGAACACGAAGAACACGAAGAGAAAAAAGAGAACTGACTTCGTGTTCTTCGTGCCTTGCTTCGTGACCTTCGTGTTGTCGCTCTTGCGATACGGCGGCGTCGCTCAGAGGACGCCGCGCTTTTCCTGATCGCGTTCGATCGCTTCGAACAGCGCCTGGAAGTTGCCCTCACCGAAGCCATCGTTGCCCTTGCGCTGGATGATCTCGAAGAAGATCGGACCGATGTTGGTCTGGGTGAAGATCTGCAGCAGCTGGCGGTCTGTCTGATTCGGATCCGCGTCGATCAGGATCTTGTTCTTGCGCATGCGCGCCACGTCTTCGCCGTGGCCGGGGATGCGGTGATCGATGACATCGAAGTAGGTGTCCGGCGTATCCAGGAACTGGATGTTGTTGCCGTGCAGGGCTTCGACGGATTCGTAGATGTTGTCGCTGTAGAGCGCGATGTGCTGCACGCCCTCGCCCTTGTATTCGTCCAGGTACTCGTTGATCTGGCTCTTGGGGTCTTCCGACTCGTTGATCGGGATCGAGATATTGCCGTTGGGTGCGGTCATTGCTTGCGAACGCAGGCCCGTCTGCTGGCCCTTGATGTCGAAGTACTTGACTTCGTAGAAGCCGAACAGCTTGGAGTAGAAGTCGGCCCACTCACCCATGTTGCCGTTGTAGACGTTGTGGGTCAGGTGATCGACAAAGCTCAAGCCCACACCTTTGGGGTGGCGCTCGACAGCCGGATCGAAATCGAGTTCCGCTTCCAGCTCGTCCAGGCCGCTGGTCAGATACAGCACGCTGCCGCCGATGCCCGAAATGCAGGGCAGATCCAGAGCCAGGCCGCCGGCCGGGTCCAGAGGCTTGGCGCCGCGCTCCAGAGCTGCAGCTTGGGCCTTCGCACCGTCGGTCACGCGCAGGGCAAAACCGGTGCAGCAGGGGCCGTGCTGGGCCGCGAATTCGCTGGCAAAGGAGTCGCTCATGGCGTTGACCAGGAAGTTGATGTCGCCCTGGCGATAGAGGGTGACGTCGCGCGACTTGTGGCGCGCGACGGCCGTAAAGCCCAGTCGCGTAAACAGGTCATGGAGGACGCCGGCGTCGGTGGCGGCAAATTCGATGAACTCGAAACGGTCGACTCCCATCGGGTTCGGCCGGGCAGTGGTGGCTTCGGACTGGGTCATGTCAGCGCTCCTGGAAAAATGCGATGGCGGGTTCGATGTGCGATGCTGCGCCCCATGCGAACCGGGCTTGTTGAAGCCCACCATATTAGTTACATTTGAAACCATTTTCAAGGGAAGCAACCGTCCGCCCATGCTCGATCTCGAACATTTTCTGCCCTACAGGCTGTCCGTGCTGTCCAACCAGGTCAGTGCGGGAATCGCTGAAACCTACGCCGAACGCTTCGGCATCAGCGTGACCGAATGGCGTGTCATTGCCATTCTTGGCCGCTACCCGGGGATTTCGGCCACGGGCGTCGCCGAACGCTCGGCCATGGACAAGGTCGCGGTCAGCCGCGCGGTGCATCGCCTGATCGAACAGGGGCGCGTGTCCAGGGAGTCCAATGCGGACGATCGACGCGCCAAGCACCTGTTTCTGAGCGAGCAGGGCAGGGAAGTCTTTGATGCGATCGCCCCGGCCGCTCTGGCCTATGAAGAGCGCTTGCTGGCGGTGCTGACGGACGATGAGCGTCAGGCTCTGGACGCCTTGCTGGACCGGCTGATCAATGCTAGCCACCCCTGAATCGACGCGGTTTGTTTCCGAAAACCGAATCGACGCCTGAATTCACCATCCTGTATCAGGACGAGTGGCTCTGTGCTATCGACAAGCCCTGCGGGATGATGGTGCATCGCTCCAGTCGCAGCACCGATGCCCGCTTCATCATGGGGCTGCTGAGAGACCAGTTGGGTCAACGGGTGTGGCCGGTCCATCGCCTGGATCGCGCAACCTCCGGCGTTCTGCTGTTCGCCCTGGACGCAGAAACGGCGGGACTGATCGGTCACCAGATGATGGCGCGCGAAGTCGGCAAGCGCTATCTCTGCGTTGTGCGCGGTCATACCGACGATGCGGGGGTCATCGACCACCCGCTCAAGGCTGAGGGGCGCGGTCCAGAGCAGGACGCCGTCACCGAATACCGCTGCCTGAGTCGGATGGAGTTGCCCATTCCTATCGGCCGCTATCCGAGCGCACGCTACAGCCTGGTCGAGGCGCGCCCGCGGACCGGTCGCATGCATCAACTTCGCCGCCACTTCAAGCATCTGTTCCATCCCATCATTGGTGATACGACCTATGGCGAGGGACGACACAACCGGCTTTTTCGCCAGCACCTGGCTTGCTATCGAATGCTGCTCCATGCCAGCCAGCTCGACATTCAGCACCCAATCCACAAAAAGCTGCTCCAACTGCCGGCGGTACCGACCGGCGAATTCAGACGCCTGATAGAAGCACAATTTCCGGAAGCTCTGTCGAGCGGGAACGTCGCTTTCTTGATGGATCCTGAACGTGTGGGTTTTAACCACGAAGGACACGAAGAGCACGAAGGAAAAGGAAAAGGAAAAGGAAAAGGAAAATTTTGAATCAGAGAAGCG
>JBCDLQ010000159.1:0-5829 GCA_039414335.1 Pseudomonadota bacterium
CCTGCCCACGCCGAGGCCATGACGGCCTTTGGCCTCTATCACGCAGAGATCATCGACAAGGTGGGCAAGCGGGTGGGCTCCATGACCTACGGCGCCAGCGCTGACAAGGCGATGGAATACTTCGATGCGGCACTGGCCATCACGCCGGATGCCCCGATTGCTCATCTGGAATTCGGAAACGGCTTGTATCTGCTGTATGGCGATAAACGGCTCGACGAATCGAATGCCGCTTATGCCACGGCAGCCGAGCAGGCGCCGATCGACGCCATGCAGACCCTGGATCGGGATTACGCGGCTGCGTCGCTGTCCTGATCTTTGTCTATCCAGGCATGGACCGTATCGACCATGTCTGGACTGACCCAGCCTTCCTGCGGCCCCAGCAGCATAGTCAGGTTAAGCAGGTTCTCGAACTCGAGCTGGAAGTGCTCCATCACGGCGAAGGGATCGGGAATCCGCTTCTGATCGGCGATCAGGCCGCAGAAGACCTGCCCCTGGTAGCTGATGATGCTGATCCCCATGCCGATGGAGCCACTCTGGGGCACCCAGAACATCATTTCCTTGATCGGCGCTCCGGCCATGTACAGCGTTACCTGGGGACCGGGCACGTTGGTCAAGACGGTGGTGGCCTTGCGACTGAATAGCTCCAGCGCGGGTTTCTGGACGGCGCCCGGGCTCATGCCCAGAACAGCCAGCAGGCCGAGCGACATCACCGCCTGCTTCGAGCGCTTCAGCTGATCCATGAATTCGGCGACCTGATAAAGGCGCGACAGGGGATTGGTCTCGGCAATCGGCAGGTCCAGAAAGACCAGCCCGAAATGATTACCCAGATTCCGAGCGTGCTCCAGTGGGCGCAGATTGACGGGCACGGTCGCGCGCATGGTCAATTCAGACGGATCATCGCCCTGATCGACAAGATAGCGATGGAGTGCGCCCGTCATCGTCGAGATCAGTACGTCATTGACCGTACAGCCCAGCGCCTTGCCCACGGCCTTGACCTCATTCAGGTTGATCGGCTTGGCCCAGGCCACGTTCTTGCGCACGCCCAGCTCACCCTTGAAGCGTGACGGTGGATCGTCTTCCAGCAGCATGGCCGTGGCCAGCTCCGACATGATCTCACCGGCACCCACGGCGTAATCGGAGGCGATATGCGGTTCCTTGATCAGGGTCATGGCCTCATCAATGACCTTCTGACTGAGATGCTGAACGGCGTCCATTCCCTCTTTGGCCGGGACAGCCAGACGCCTGAATATGTTTGATTCTGCCTGGCGACGCTGTTTCCAGTGCTCCTGTTCGACCATGCGCTCGGACTTCTCGGCACTGTCTTCAGTCAGGGAAAGCATGACCTGGACGAGCGCGATACCGTCGGCGTAACAGTGGTGAATGCGCGAAATGATCACGGGCCCTTCCACGTAGTTGTCAACGAGATGAAACTGCCACAGGGGCTTGGTCTGATCCAGCGGCGTAGAGGCCAGTTCAGACACCAGCTCCTCAAGCTCACGCTTGTCGGCTTTGCCCGGCAGGGCCGTATGCCGGACATGGCTACTGATCTCGAAATTGGTGTCTTCCTCCCACCAGCAACCCCTGGCCGTGTCCACGGCCTTCTGGCGAAAACGGGGGAAGGACAGGAAGCGGTTGGCCACCACGTCCCGGAAATGTTCGAACTCGACCTGCTTGTCGAGCACGATCACGCCCGTGATCATCATCAGGTTGGTTGGCTGCTCCATGCGCAGCCAGGCGGTGTCGACCTTGGCGATCGGTTCCTTGCGAGCAGTAGCCACGTTGCAATGCAGTCCCGGGTAGGCGTTGAGCCGAAGGGAGCATTCTTCCACGCCCCCGGCAATGCGTCAATTTGGCCGAAGCCTGCTCAACCCCGATCAGTGCACCTGGCGCTGTGCTGCAGTCTCGCTGCCGTGGCCCGGCAGATCATAGGGGAGCTTCACCTGATCCAGGCCGAACTGCTTGAAGACCGGCTTGAGCTGATGATGGATCAAGGGATAAAGCTGTCGCGTCAGAGAGCCGTGAGAAGCCGTAAAGGTTTCGAAATCGATGAGCTCGCCGCGAAACTGGCGATAGACCGCCTGCAGCACCAGCTCGACCGTGAACAGGGGCTCCTTTGACTCCCCGCCTTCCCGATGACCGCGACAGAGCATTCGAGCCGTAACTTGATATTGCGGTACATCACCGTCGGCGGGCATGTCCCGGGGCGTCAGCTTGAGTTCGACCTTGGCGCTGAATTTCTGGTCCGGTGACACGATTTCCTTCAGGTCAGCGTTGAGCCGAGTGACCTGAGTGTGGGCCAGGGCAAACTGGTCGAGGAGATTGATCATGGCGAGCCGTATTCGATCTTGGACTCAAGTAGATGTGCACGCCCAGGCGCGCTTTCAAGCCATCGCTGAGCAGGACTCAAGAAAAAGGCCCGGATCGAGACGATCCGGACCTTTTCCCGATCACGATGTTCTGGCAGCAGTCAATCCGCGGGCGAGAACACGATCGTCTGCGCTGCCGTGGCATTGGCATCGGTCTCACCGATACTCAGCGGCAGATAGTCGTTGACCAACCACAAGCGCAGCTGGTTGGTATAGAACGGGCTCAGGAAGACGCCACTCCGACCACCCGGAATGATCTCCTGGGCCTGCGGACCGCTCGGTGCCAGCATGGCGACATTGCGACGTGCAGGACCGCTACCGAAGTCGAAGCTGTCGACGTTACGGCCGCGGGCACTGTGGCTGGAGGCATCGACTGCCTCATAGCCCCCTGCCCGGGCGATTGGACCAAAACCACCGGCCGGCGGAACGCTGAACGGCGTCGCATCACCCAGCGGGTGGCTGAACACGATCGTGTGCAGACGACCCCAGCGGTAATCGTTCTGATCGGTCGAGTTGCCGAAGGCAGACGCGAATTCATCAGACGCCAGACGCTCGAGCGTGATCTGCAAGGACGCCAGCATCAATGCATCTCTTGCCGAAGCAGGATTCGGTGCCCCGGCAAAGTTGAAGAAGGTCAGCCCGGAGGCGGCCTGGCCCTGAGTCAGCGGGAACAGTCGCAACTGGTTGACCAGTGACCGCCAGGCGGTTGTGGAGCCCGGCAGTTCGCTGCCCAGAGAAACAGCATTCAGCGTGGCATCGATCGTATTGGCAATGATCTCACCGCGCCAGACGCTGTAGATCGTGGCCGCGACACTGGCCGCAATCTGCTCGTCGGTGGGCACGCTGTTACCGGTCGGGTCACCACCGGGATCGAAGCCACCGGCAACGCCTGTCGGCGTGGAGAAGTCCCAGGCGGCCAGACGACCGATGGCTTCAACCACGCGGGGGTCGGATCCAACTGCGGCCAGAACAGGCCATGCGCTGGAATCCCCTGCATTGTCGAAGGCCTGGAGCAGGAACGGCAGCAACAGCTCGGCATCCAGCAGTTGGTTGTTGGCCTGGAGCGCCTTCATATCATCGATTGTCACATCACCACGAGCAACCAGTGCCTGCAGTTCGCGATCGATTCGACCCATACGAAGATCCGCGTACCCCGGATTCAGGTAGTAGATCCCGTTGCCACCGGGGCGCAGTTGATTCAGCGGATTCCCATCCAGCGTGGTGCCGACCGGGTCATTGTTGGCATTGGCCAGATAGCCCCAGGGCGGATTCGTGATCTGCGGCATTTCATTGCGAGGAATCAGCGCGTAGGGCGTCCCCTGACCCGGCTGCGGAGAATCATCGATCAGCCATTCGTGATTGAGTGCACCGCTACCGTCGCGGATGAACCAGGGCGGAATACTGCCATCGGGTGCCAGCTGATTCTGCAAATCGTCACGCAGAGGCATTTCTCCGCCGATGTAATAGGCAATATTGCCTTCGATGTCGGCATAGAGGAAGTTCTGGGCGCCAATGGCAAAGTCACGCAAGCCCAACTCAAAATCCGCCTGGCTGCGAGCCATAGACCAGGACCGGAACGTTGATAGCTCAAAGGTCGGGCCCCAACCCGTGTACTGGACTGACAAGGCCGTATCACCGAGCAGCTCGACGATCGGGCCGTTGTTGCGACGCGGGACGATGAAGGTGATTCCACCCTGGTCGTAGCCTACGTTGGCGCGAGTCACGTCATCGAATTCACCGTTTCCGGCGTTGTTGACGAAGTAGGTCTGAAAGGCGTAAAGAATCGGCTCCGGCTCGCCGTTGTATACCGTGTGCGTGGGCAAGCCGAAATTATTGACCAGAATCTGCTCTTCAAAGATATCGGTCACATCCAGTCGATTCACGGTTGAACCCCAGCAGTAGAAATCGGTGCAGGCCTGAGCATTCACCGGTGCACCGGGGAATGCGACGCCGCTGATCACGACTTCCTGATCACGAATGACAACGTTTTCGTTCATGAAAATCGGTGCCATGGTCAGCCCCAGATGGGGATCATTTGCAAACAGGGGATAGCCCGAAGCAGTGTGTTCGCCCGAGACGGCCCACCAGTTACTGCCGATATCCAGACCCTCGTTGAGGAACGGCAGGCCGTCGACACGTTCGCGGTAGTTGCGCGCCAGCGTTACGGTGTTTTCACCGATGCGACCCATCTGGTCGACCAGCACCGTATTCGCATCCACTTCCAGCAGGCTCGGCTTCAGCGGCATCGAGGCATCTTCACTGCCGGCCACGGCAAGACCCGCAGCGTTGTTCGGTTCGGGGACGATGATGCCGATCGTGTCAAAGAAGGTCGGGATAGATACCCTGCCGTCGGCGGGGATGAAGGGGTTCAGGTCCTGCAGAAACAGGGCCGTACCGTCAAAACCGACCGCTTCACCAACCGCCTGGTAGGTACCAATTCGGATCGTGTTGCCAATGTCCGAAAGACTCTGATCAAACGAGAGCTGGAAAGCCAGCAGCTTGCCGATCACCAGCGAATCCACGGACGACCAGGGCTCGGCCATGGTCAGTTCCAAGGCACCGTACTCTGGCGGCAAGGGATTGTTGGCGAGATAGAAATTCACGCCATCGACGTAGGCCTTGAGCGCACCTTTTTCATCCGCACTGAGCTCAGCAAAGGTTGCCCAGGCCGCTCGGCGCAGACCCAGCGTTCTCAAGGTGATGTCGTTGGACAGCGCCGGCGCACCGAGGAGCTCGGCTACTGTGCCGCTGGCGATGCGACGCAGATAATCCATCTGGAAGAACCGATCCTGCGCGTGCAGATAGCCCTTGACGAAAAAGACATCAGTTTCCGTTTCGCCAATGATGGTCGGGACACCATTCGCGTCAATCTGGACAGTGACGTTATCGTCCAGCGTGGGTGCGTCGATGGTCTGGGCCTGGACAGCGGTCACCGCCAGCAGGCCAGCCACGATAGTGGTTAGCAACTTCATGATTATTTACCCCGTTATGTTCTGGTTAGCAGAGCGATTATTGCACAAGTCGAAATGCGAACCCCAGAGGGCGGAGAGCGATCGCTCAGAGCTCCGTGCGAACGTCCAGCAACTCGGGGAAAAAGGTCAGATCCAGTGCCTTCTTGAGGAAACTCACGCCGCTCGAGCCACCGCTGCCGCGCTTGAACCCGATCACGCGTTCGACGGTCTTGAGATGCCGGAAACGCCAGAGCTGGAAGCTTTCTTCGACGTCGACCAAACGCTCGCACAGGGCGTATTCGGTCCAGTAGCGATCGGTGTCCTGATAGATATCGACCAGCACGGGCACAAGTTCGGGTGTGCGCTGGTGGGCCTGAGTCAAATCCCGGTTCAGCAATTGCTCCGGAACCGCATGGCCCTGGCGGGCCAGGTAGAACAAAAAGGCATCGTAGAGACTGGGGGAGGCCAATGCCCGACTCAGCTCGGCATGCGCCTCTGGCGCGTGCTCGAAC
>JBCDLQ010000160.1:0-5827 GCA_039414335.1 Pseudomonadota bacterium
GAATACGACCTGTCTTCCGAAGAAGGCGTGGTACTGATGTGCCTGGCTGAGGCACTCCTTCGAATTCCCGACAACGACACGGCCGAAAAGCTGATCAGCGACAAGCTCTCGGACGCGGATTGGGAATCGCATCTGGGCAAGAGTGATTCCTTGTTCGTCAACGCCTCGACCTGGGGCCTGATGTTGACCGGCAAGTTGGTTCGCGTCGGTTCCAGCCAGCATCGCGCGATCGGCTCGACCCTGGCCCGGCTGGCGAACAAGTCCGGCGAGCCGGTCATTCGATTGGCCATCCGCCAGGCCATGCGAATCATGGGCTACCAGTACGTGATGGGGCACAGCATCGACAATGCGCTGGACCGGGCGCGCAAGAAGGCGAACCGCCGTTTCCGCTATTCCTTTGACATGCTCGGAGAAGCGGCCTTAACCGCTGAAGATGCGGAACGCTATCGCCAGGCTTACGAAGATGCCATCAAATCGATTGGCGCGCGGGTGGACAAGGAATCGGTGTTCTCTGCACCCAGTATTTCCGTCAAGCTTTCGGCCCTGCATCCACGCTACGAGCACGCCAAGCGCGATCGCGTCCTCGCCGAGCTCGCACCGGTGCTGCGGAATCTTGCTCGACTGGCACGGGAGCAGGGCATCGCCTTGACCGTAGACGCGGAGGAAGCCGATCGTCTGTTGCTGTCCCTGCAGGTCTTCGAAGCCGTTCTGAGTGACCCGGAGTTGGCTGGTTGGGACGGTTTCGGTCTGGCGCTGCAGGCCTATCAGCGGCGCGCTTGGTCGGCGATCGACTGGCTGGCCGATCGCGCCCGTCGCAGCGGCCACCGTATTCCCGTCCGACTGGTCAAGGGCGCTTACTGGGACACGGAGATCAAGCTGGCCCAGGTGGAAGGTCTGCCGGGTTATCCGGTCTTCACGCGCAAGTCGAACACGGATCTGTCCTACCTCGCCTGTGCGCGCAAATTGCTGTCCATGCCCGACGCCTTCTATCCGCAGTTTGCCACCCACAACGCGCACACGATCGCAGCAATTGCTGAGCTGGCCGAAGCGGGTCAGGACTTCGAATATCAACGCCTGCACGGCATGGGCAAGGAGCTCTATGACGAGGTGCTCGACGACGAGCGCTACCAGGCCTATTGTCGGGTCTATGCGCCGGTCGGAAATCACAAGGATCTGTTGCCCTACCTGGTGCGGCGTCTGCTAGAAAACGGTGCCAATACTTCCTTTGTGAACCGAATCGTCGATGAATCGCTGCCACCGGAAGAAGTGGTGGCCGATCCCCTGACGCAGTTCGAGGCTCTGGGTGTGATTTCCCATCCGAAGATCCCCGCGCCGACCCTGATCTACGGCGCGCATCGCCTCAATTCGCGCGGCCTGAACTTTGCCCAGCAGCCGGCCCTCGATGCACTCAAACGCAGCATGGACGTTTTCGCCGATCATCAGTGGCAGGCTGAACCGGTTGGCGCTCACTGTCAGGCCAGTTCCGAGTCAACGGCCTTGAGATCGCCAGCTCGCCTGACCGTTTCTCCCGGTCAGGTCAGCTGGACCGATCCCGCTTGCATTGATGGCGTCATTGCCGGCCTGGTGCAGGCGCAGGCCGACTGGGATGGTAAAGGTGTGGATCATCGCGCCAGCGTGCTTGAGAAAGCGGCTGACTTGCTCGAAGCCAGTGCACCGGAGCTGATGGCCCTGTGTACATGGGAAGCCGGCAAGACCCTGCGTGACGGCATTGCCGAAGTCCGTGAGGCCGCCGATTTCTGGCGTTATTACGCGGCTGTAGCGTGGGCGCATCTGAATGAACCCAGCGTACTGGTCGGACCGACGGGCGAGCTGAACGAGCTGCGCACCCATGGTCGTGGCGTGATGCTCTGTATCAGCCCATGGAATTTCCCCCTCGCAATCTTCCTGGGTCAGATCACTGCAGCGCTGGTCACCGGCAACACCGTTGTCGCCAAACCCGCCGAGCAGACGCCGTTGATCGCTCAGCGCGCCGTTGAACTGCTCTACCAGGCCGGTGTACCGCGGCAGGCACTCGCGTTGCTGCCAGGTGGCGGAGACATCGGCGCTGCGCTCAGCCGTGACCCCCGGATTGCGGGTGTCGTCTTCACGGGCTCGACGGCGACGGCGAGAAAGATCAATCAGACCCTGGCCGAACGACCGGGGCCCCTGTCCATGCTGATTGCCGAAACCGGCGGTCAGAACGCCATGATTGTCGATTCTTCAGCGCTGCCCGAGCAGGTTGTGCGTGATGTGATCAGCTCGGCCTTCCTGTCGGCAGGCCAACGCTGTTCAGCGCTGCGTATTCTCTGTGTCCAGGAAGACATCGCCGACCACCTGCTGACGATGCTGGCAGGCGCCATGCGCGAACTGAGCGTGGGCGACCCCGGCTTGCTGGTGACCGATGTCGGTCCGGTCATCGATCAGAATCAGAAAGCCATGCTCGAGCAGCACGTCCGCCGCATGGAAAGCGAAGCGCGCCTGATCGCGCGTGCACGCGTTCCCGAAGACCTGCCGGACGGCCACTGGTTTGCCCCGATGGCCTTCGAAATCGACGGCCTGGCGAGGCTGGATGGTGAGGTCTTCGGGCCCGTCCTGCACGTCGTGCGCTACAAGGCTCGCGATCTGGATCGACTGATTGATGACATCAACGCCACGGGCTTTGGCCTGACGCTGGGTATTCACAGCCGAATCGATCACGTGCAGGACTACATCATGGGCCGGGTCCGGGTCGGCAATGCCTACGTCAATCGCAACATGACCGGCGCGGTTGTGGGCGTTCAACCCTTCGGTGGTGAAGGGCTCTCGGGAACGGGACCCAAGGCGGGAGGACCGCATTATCTGGCCCGCATGTGCACGGAACGGACCCGAACCATCAACACGGCAGCAGTCGGAGGCAACGCTTCGCTTCTTGCGTTGTCAGACGACTAGTCCAGCCCCCGCCCTCAAGGATTGATGCAGCACGATGTATGAGCAGTTCTACGGATTGAACGAGCGGCCGTTCTCGATTACGCCCAATCCGAGATTCGTCTATCTGAGCCAGCGCCATCAGGATGCGCTGGCGCATCTGCTTTATGGCGTCGGGCAGGGCGGCAGTGGTGGCTTTGTCCAGCTGACGGGCGAAGTCGGGACGGGCAAGACCACCCTGTGTCGCCTGGTCCTGGAGCAGGTGCCCGAGCACACGCGAATCGCGCTCATCCTCAATCCCATGCTGGACCCGCCCGAGCTGTTGCGTGCGATCTGCGATGAGCTCGAGCTGGAGGTCGAAGAAAGCCAGGGGCTGCAAGCACTGCAGAAGAAGCTCAATGCCTTCCTGCTCGACTGCCATGGTCGAGGAGAGCGAGTGGTGCTGATCATCGACGAAGCGCAGAATATGAGTCGGGAAGCGCTGGAACAGATTCGCTTGCTGACCAATCTTGAAACCGCCACGGACAAGCTGCTACAGATCATTCTCCTCGGGCAGCCCGAGCTGCGCCTGTTGCTGGCGCGTCCCGAATTGCGTCAGCTGGCGCAGCGAATCACGGCCCGCTATCACCTCGATCCTCTCAATGCGAGCGAAACGGCTCACTATGTTCGCCATCGACTGGCCGTGGCCGGCAGCGAGCGCGGTCCCTTTTCTCGTGATGCGCTGAAGGCGCTGTTCGATGAGTCCGGTGGCGTTCCCCGCCTGATCAACATCATTGCCGATCGGGCGCTTATGGCCGGTTATGCGCACGAATTGGATCGAATCGATTCGCATGTGGTCCACGAAGCCGCCCGCGAAGTCGCCGGAGACGAATGGGATGAAGGCAGCGGCTGGTTCCGCGGCGCCCTCGCCGGGGTGGTCATGGCGACCGTTCTGATCGGGGGCGCCATCCTCATCTGGGCCATGCGGCAGGCGCCGGAGCCGGAAGCGACTCCTTCCAGTCCGGCCTGGATGACTGCGCTGGCCGAAGCCGACCTGGCGTCGGCGAGTACGGAACTTGCGAGTCGCTGGCCCGAATTGAGCGCTTCTGCGGTTCTGGAAGCCTGTCGCCAGCCGGACAATGAATCGGCCTCGAACATCGCTTCCTGCCGACTGAAACGCGGCAGCTGGCGTTTCATTGAATCCCTTGGTCTTCCGGTCATCCTTCGCCTGGAAGGGCAACGTGACGCCTATCTGGTGGTGGTCGGCATGAACGACAATCAGGTGCTGCTGGGTCATCAGGGGCAGGAAATTCATGCGCCACTGATGCAGCTGGATCGGCGCTGGCTGGGCGAGTTTCTCGTCGCCTGGCCAGATGATGGCGCCATCGTCAGGGTGGGCGATGCCGGTCCCGTGGTCGAGGCCATGAAAACGCTGGCTGCCGCAGTCGACGAGCCGGCGTGGGCGGGACCGATCGACGACCGGTATGGTGAGCGCTTCGAGAATTGGGTCGAACGTTTCCAGTCCTATCATGGTCTACGCAGTGACGGTATGATCGGCCCCGAAACCCGACTGTTTCTGGGCGCACCCAGGCAGAGCGGCCCCCAGCTGTTCACCCGCCTTGATGGAGTGGAATAAGACGTGTCATTCATTCTTGATGCCCTGAGAAAATCGGACAAGCGTCGTCGCATGGGCGAGGGCGCCGATCTCACGGTTGCCGCACACGAGCCTGCGATCGATTCGCCGGCGCCGAAACGCCGTGGCGCGCGCGGACTGGTGCTGGGCCTGTTGTTCCTGATCACGCTGGCGGCCGTCGCCGTTGTCCAGCGTGACCGGATTGAGCAACAGTGGGTGACCTGGTTCGGAACCGAGACGGCAGTCCCCGATCCCATGGCCCCGATCGTGCCGGAAGCCGATGGTGCCGGTCAGCCGGTCGACCCGGCCGTCGCTGCCTATCGTGAAAGAGCGCAGACACCCCGAGAGCGCCTCGTCAGTGATCCCGATGTGGCACGAGCGGAAATCGAGCGACTCGTGGCCGCTCAGAATGCTCGCACCAGCGCCGCCGAGGAAACGGAGGAGCCCATCGATCGCATGTCTCCGACGCCAACGCGCCCTGGGCAGAGTGTTTCTCGGGCAGCGGCTCCGCGTCAGGTGGTCCAACCGCCATCGGTGGAAGAAACCGCTCGCATCCAGCGTCGCTTGCGCGAGGCAGCCGCACGGCGGCAGGCCGAATCGGTGGCCAGCTCCGATCCAGGCCGCTCCACGGTGGCGACCCGTAGTCAGGAAGAGGCTGTGCTGGACGAGGTCGCCCAGGCGGCGACCATGGTTGATCCCGAAGAGCGCGGTTTCGATGACGACGACGCGCAAGATCCCTGGACGCCGGCTGTAGCCGAATATGTTCGGGCCTGGGAGCTGCCCCTGTCTGTCCGGCGCAACATGCCGGCGCTGACGCTGAATATTCACGTCTTCTCCGAGCTGGAGGGCGAGCGTTTCGTCCTGATCAACGGCGAGCGCTACGTGGGTGGGGACGCGCTTCCTGACGGCGCCACGCTGGTCGATATCCGGCGCGAGGGTGCAGTCGTCGACTATCGCGACTATCGATTCCTGCTCGAACCGTGAACGCTCGCCGTCGGCGACGGCGGAATCAGTCGCCGGTCTGGCCCTTGATGCTGATCGGAATTGCCTTGGTGTCGATCGGCTTTTTCATCCTGCAGCTCGGATCAGAGCCTGCTGAATCCCTGTGGCTTCAGCGCATGGCCTTCATTCCGGCTGCG
This sequence comes from Pseudomonadota bacterium, assembly GCA_039414335.1. Lineage (GTDB taxonomy): Bacteria > Pseudomonadota > Gammaproteobacteria > Xanthomonadales > Wenzhouxiangellaceae > Wenzhouxiangella. The sequence goes on from JBCDLQ010000160.1 coordinate 5,656, forward strand.
GTCATGGAGGTGCTGATTCAGCCCTGGAGTCAGTGGTTTCAGGCGGAAGCCCTGCGCTTGTTCTGGGCCCTGTTTCTCCACCTGGAATGGCTGCATCTGCTGGGTAATCTTGCCTATCTGTGGGTGTTTGGAATCACCGTTGAACGCGCAGTCGGCCACTGGCGATTCCTGC
>JBCDLQ010000161.1:0-5823 GCA_039414335.1 Pseudomonadota bacterium
CCCAGTCAGTGACCAGGGCATTGGTCATCGACCAGCGCACTTCGCTTTGATTCGGCAAGCCAAGGGTCAGCTGGACATCGATTCCGCTGAAGTTGCCGAGATAAGCGTTGCGCCAGGAAGGGTCGTTACTGAGACGGCGTTGCAACTGCAGGGGCTCGTCGACGCGACGCACCTGATAGATGCCGCCCTGTTCATTGAAGTCTTGCGCCAAGACCAGCGGAGCAGCCAAGGTCAGGTCATCACCTTCCGTGAGTCCATTCAGGTTGATCGTAAAGCCACTGCCAGCTGGCAAATTGGAGAGGAGTCGAAGCGAGTCTTCTGTAGGGGTCAAACTGCGCAAGGCATAGGGCGTGGCGGTGATCCGCTGGCGAGGGGTCAGAGAAACGCTGTCGTTCTGATCAGCGACCACAATTTCCAGCCAGCGCACCTCACCGTTGAAGGACTCAGCGCCAAAATCAAGTTCAACGCTGAATCTTCCGCGCTCCAGCGACACGGCAGACAAATTGAGCGTTTGACCGACTTGCTGCCCACCTTGCGCAGCGTTCCAAAGACTGAACTCGAAATCTCGCTGACCGCTGATTCCCTGGTCATCCAGCAGCAGGGTTCCTTGATAAGTGAAGGCGCTCTGGGACTGGGCCTGGAGCGCGAGCGGCAACACCAGCACAAGGAGCAATACACAACGCCTCATGGCATTGCCCCCTCAAAGCGATCAGCAAACATCGCGTCCGGACGCGGAGGTCCTGCCGGTTCCGGTCGATGCACACCGCTGAGCAGGCGATAAGCCATTCCTCTGGACTCACCGATCAGCACCTGACCGACCGTTGCGTCCAAGACGAGATCACTGCCACTGGAGCGACCCCCGCCGGCTGAGGTCCGACCATCGATCAAGTCAAGGGAGGCGGGTCCAGGCCCGCTTTGAAGCGTGAGACTCAGCATGAGCAACCATCCCATCACTGTTCACCCCACTGACAGTCAATCGAGATAGCAGTCCCATGAATCAGGCCCTGCATGATCTGCGCCGCGCCCTTCCACCAGCCACTGCCACCGTCCACCCAGAAGGACACGGCACCGGTGCTGTTATTGCCCGGTAGAAGCTCTGCCAAGGCTTGCCGCGCACGACCGCATTCGAGCGGGTCATCAGACGCGAGCAGGATCCAGGTCATGGAAGAGGGATAGTTCTCGAAATAGAATTCCGAATTGTCGTTGGCATCCTGACAACTTGAGACCTGGCTTCTATCGGCATTCAGGACGCAGGACAGGCGCGGTGCCCAGGCGGCTGCCGTGTCAATGGAGCCATCGCCGCGCTGTGGCATCGCGTAGTCCAGCATGAGCTGGGGCTGTGTCTGGAGCATCCGATCCAGATTGGTGGCGGCCGCTACACTCAAGCCTGGGCTACCTTGCCCATAGTTCAAATTCAGGCGCCAGAAGAAGGGAAAGTGCAGCGAGTTCTGCATGAACTGCTGGTCGAGTTCACAGCTCGTGCCCTGGATCAGGTCAGCGACACACATGGCACCGGCCGAGAAGTTCTCCTCGCCCAGCTCGGTCAGAATCTCCATCAGTCGGTCATGACAGTTCTCACCGGTAGCAGCTGGGGCAAACTCCGCACAGTTGGCGAGCATCACCAGATGCTGGATCACCTGTCGATTGATCGAAAGCTGGTTCAGAAACTGCGTTCGAGTCGCCTGCTGATTGCGAGGAATGGAGTAGCGGTCGACCAACATCTGACCCGCGGCTGACAATCGTTCAAGGGACGTCGGACCCGGGCGGAGGAGATAGGCCTGGGCTTGGCCCTGGTTGTAGCTGTAGTCATCGGAACCAAAGGCGGACCGATGCCATTGACCATCACCCGCGCCACCCGATTGAACGGCGACACCCTCGTAGATGCCGGGGTTCTGCCCTCCGGTGTTCAGATAGGCCGTGTGCAGCTGAAGCCAGCTCTGCGGCAACGCAAAGTCCCAGGCCATCGCCGGATCACCGGTACGCAGAAAAGCCATATGCTCAGCCCCGGACGCGTTCCAGTAGTTGTAGCGAACGTTGTTGTCGGCCGGTGAGGGGAAGGTCTGGCCAGCAAGATCCAGGGCAAACTGAACGTCTGGCCAGAGCTGCGACCCCCAGGTTTTTGCACGGCCCCACTGGGGCCCGACAGTGGCCTGGTGCAATCGTTCCAGCGCCAGGGAATAGCTCTCAAGTCCTACGCTGTCTTCAGATTCGGCGACGGGTGGATAAACCGCTGCCTGATCCAGGAACGCGGGCGGTTGGTGAATCAGCAGCCCGCGCTCCAAGGATGCCTGTCCAGTCATTCGCTGGTCCTGGTCTACCGCATCGATCGCAAAACTGAGGCGCCCCAGCGTGTAGAGCCCCTTGCCCTCGCCGATCGGCTGGGCTTCGGAGACGCTCTCCAGCACGAGTTCGCGCTGTGGACCACCCACAGCTATCGCCATCGGCTCCCGATAGGCCATGAAGGCTTGCTGCAGCCCGGCAGAAACGTTGCCAGCACGAAGGGCTGTGTAGGGTGTCACGAGTGCTTCTTGCTGATCGATCAACGACCCGTCAGCGCGCGCCAGAGCCCGGCGCGTCCAGGGCGCACCACCGCCCCGCGCCTGCTCAAGCCGTAATATCGATGTCGACGGCTGATTGGACACACCGCCTTCGTCATAGGCCCAGGCCGCCTCCGTCACGGCCAAGGGCTGGGGGAGCACGGAGAAGGCCCAGCCGGCCCGATCCAGGGTCCGGACCTGATCAGTGAAGTCTCCGCCAAAGGCCTGCGAGCACTCGTTGCGGACGTGGAATTCCAGATCAACGGCCTGGCTGCCTCGCGTAAAGGCCAGCATCACGGTGAATCCCAGAGACTCGTAGTCAAAGCCCTGGCCCTGGCAGCGCCCCAAATTGCCGGAAACAAAATGTCCACGCCGGCTGATCACGGTCCGTACGGGGCCAGTGGAAGACCATTCGGGACCGCCGGAAAACTGCAGGTTGCCGGCGGCAGCGTCGAGGCGAATGCCACCCCCATCGGGGAGCTCGAGAAAAGGTCCATCATCGTTGGATGCTTCAAGGACACGCCGCCAGAGCTGGCCTGGTGCTGCGGCAATCTCAACCGAACTCAACAGCCCGCCCAGGGCGTAATCAATCTCGAAACGTGCCGTCCCATGGCTGATGAGACCACCATCAACCGTGGTCGCCACATGCAAGGACAGTGGGTCCGTCGGAACCGGTGCGGGCTGACTCATCCGCAACAGAGCAAAGCCCCGCGCCTCGTTGGCCACATTACCCGACTGCATCGTGACCTCCAGCCAGCGCACGGGCAGACTGCTATCGGCCAGGGGTCCACCCCAGCGCGACAGCACCTTGAACTGAGCGGGTACTCGACGCAGCCCGGAGGCCAGGACGACCAGATGGTCCAGATCCGTATCCAGCAGCTGCGATGTTCGAGCGATCGCAACCCCCGACCAGGCCGCCTCCATGGAACGATCGACGGATTGGTCATTAATCACGCTGAGGCAAGACAGCAGTTCTGGCACACCTGCGGGTTGCGGCCCCCAATCTCGCTCGGCTGCAGGTGGCGGTCCGAAGAGGCAGGACAGACCGGCCGAGGTCTGCTCAAAGCGGTCCGAAAAGATCGGGTCGACCGTTTGAGCCTTTGCCGTCAAGACCGACACGGTCAACGCCAGACAAATGATCCATCCAGCACCCAACGCCGTCCTGCGGTCACGCAAGGCAGGTGGGATCAGTGATCTCAACTTCAATCCACCGAGGTGTAGGGGCAATTTCGGCATCGCGACTCAAGCTCCAAAGGGCCAACGTCACGCGCCACCGTCCTGGCTCGAACCAACCTTCGCGGCGCGTCCTGTCTTTAGGAGACGCGCTCTGCTCTGAATCTGTCTCACCCGAATGGGCATACAGGTGTTGAGATGACTTGCAGGGTTGCCGGATCAGCGTCGACCGTACAAGGAGAATCCCGACCAATAAAAGGGATGGGACAGGTCCGGGATGGGTTCGCCCCGCCAACGCCGTTGTTGTCGCCCCCACCAGCCGAACGCATGGTGTTGGCCGTCGATCAGCTCGCGCTGCGCCTGATTCAGCGCCCGTGCGTTACTCAAGCCGGCGGCGCGGGACTGATAAAACGCCTGCATCAGCGGGACCGTTGCCCCATCGGCGATCGGCCAAAGACTGGCCAGCACCTGTCGTGCTCCCGCCACACCAAAAGCGCGAGTCAGGCCCGTCAGTCCCTCGCTCTTGGAGGCCTTCCCCATTGCAGTCGCACAAGCCGAAAGGGTGACAAGATCAGCATTCAAGTCCAGGTTGGACAGGACCTCCCAAACCATCAAGCGCCCGTCGTGCTGATCATCAGCCGCCAGCTGGATATAGGCCTCCAGCGCGGGCGTCTCATTCGTGTAGGCATGGGCGGCGATATGAACGACGTCGGCGTCCCCAGCGTCAGCGCGAAGTCGCGACTCGGAAGCCGCTTCGGCCAGATGCAAGCGCGGTTCGTCAAACAGGCGCGCGATGGACTCCGCCTCGCGTTGGCTGCCTGGCAAGTCGCCGCCCACCGTTCGAATGCGACGGATGGCCGGAGACGGCTCGTCGCGGCCGGATGGCAATCGACCCAAAGGCAGTTGGACGGAGGGATTGGCGAGGGCGAGAAGGCGTTCACCCGGTAGCACAGTGTCCGAGGATTCCAGATAGCTGGTCGCAGACCAACTCAACTCCAGGCTGAAGCGCTCGACGAGATAGCGTTCCTCAACTCGCGCGGCTGCAAAGGGAAATAGCCACAGCTGGAGGTCTGGGATGATCACGAGATGATCGACCCCAGCCAGGTTCGTCGAAATGCCCAACAGCTCCCGTCCCAGTTCATCCAAAAGCGCCATCAGCGCCGCGCGACTGCGCTGCCCGGCTGCGGGGGCCGCCATCAGCACGCGGACACGGGACAGCTGCTCTGCCAACTGCCGATCGTTCAACTCTACTCGGCGCGTCTGGAGTGACTGGTTCGCCTGCAGCTCAAAGACCTGCAGCCTATCGTCAATCTGCAGAAAACTGATCAAGCGAGTCCCTACCGGAAGCTGAGAGGACACGGCCTGCGCACTTAAAGCACGGGGAGAGAGCACACGTCCCGCTCGATGGCTGGCAGCAACTTCATCGGCCACATCACTCAGTTGAATTCTTGCGGCCTCAACGCGGGTCGAAACCGCTTCCTCAGTCGCGTCTCCAGCCAGCGTCAGCGCGGTTTCAAGGGCTCGCTGCGCAGAACGATATCGATGCTGGAGATCAGCCGGCAGTCGCTGGGCCAGTCCAGCACTGCGCGAGTCCAGCAGAGCGAGGAAACCCTGCGCTCGATAGCGCTCGGAGACCTCGAAGGCCGCGTCAATCTGACCCAGATCCAGCAGAGTCTGGATCAGGCGCTTGAAGAACAAGGCGTAGTCATCACGAAATCGGGCGAGCGCCTCGTCGCTCCCGCCGAGACGACTTTGAAGCGATTCCACCACAGCGACTGCTTCTTGATAGTGCGACAAGGCCCGGGATCCTTCCTCCGAATCGCGAAAGACTTCTCCCATGGCAAAGGCGGCCTCGGCATGGAGCCTAGAGAAGGGTCCATCACGTCGCGCGATGAATAAGGCCTCTTCCAACAAGGGACTCGCCAAGGCGACCTGGCCCGCACTCCAGTACAAGCGGCCGAGGGCATGTGCGCTCGTCGCCATCCGGATCGTATCCGGGAGAATGCTTCGGTAGAGCGCCAGGGCTCGCGCTTCTGAATCAATCGCCGCCTCAAGCTGATCAGCGGCTTCATAGCGCATGGCGAGGCTGTGCAGCGTGCGGGCCACGTCTTCC
>JBCDLQ010000162.1:0-5795 GCA_039414335.1 Pseudomonadota bacterium
AGGCCCTGGAACCCAGGGCCTTTAGCGTGCAGCCAGAACGTGCCGCTAGGACCCTATCTGGCGATGAACAGAAACTCTGGATTGGTGACCTGGGTCCGTAAGATGAAGCCTGCGCCACCGTTGCCGGCTGAGGTTGTGGTTCCGTCACCACCGTTGCCTCCAGAGCCGCCCATGCCACCGCCACCGTTGGAACCGGCGCCATCGGGAACAGGAGCAGGGCCGTTCGCACCGGCGGTGCCTCCCGCCAGCGCCACCCGATTGGCTGGTATCGAGTTCGCATTTGGCGAAAGAAAGTGAACGATGCCACCACCACCTCCGCCACCGCCAGCTTCATCAACCGGCATGCCATTGTTGTCGTTGCCCTGGAAAGCGTCGCCACCGTCACCTCCAGACACTTCAATGCTGTTGGCCGTTGGAATGGTCACATTACCTTGTGAGGCAATGACGATGAACCCACCGCCTCCACCACCCGAGCCACCTCGAGTGTTCGAAGAGGTCACGGTGGTGTAATCCTGGGCGTTTCCACCGTTAGCGAAAATCTTGCCGGAGGGACCGAAGACGATGCCGTTCTGGCAGAGAATAACCAGCGAACCTGCCCCCGCTCCACTAAGAATGCCATCCTCGCCCTCGCCGTTTGTCGCAGCGAATGAGCCCGGGATCAAAAAGTTTGATGCAGCAACAGGCGTCAGACCAGGCGTTCCAGTGGTTCCAAGAACAGGTAGAGTGCCGGCACCAAACTGATCTGGCCCCGCCTCGCCTGAGCCGGGCATACCGGGGTTCACAGTGATTGACCCGTTGATCGTGAGCGTACCCGTGCACTGAATCACCTGGCCCGACGGAACGACCAGATTGCCATTGATAGTCAGGTTGCCGAAATTCGGGTTGGGCTCACGCGTGGTCGCCCAGTTGGCGTTGGTAATGGTTGTCGTGGTGTTGGACGCATTGCCATAGACATCCGTTGCCCCACCGGCTCCCGCCGGACCAGCAGGTCCCGTCGGACCGATCGGGCCGCCTGGGCCAGGAATACCTTGCATGCCGGTCGCGCCCGTAGCACCCGTCGGACCGCTAGGCCCTGGGATGCCCTGCATACCTGTCGCACCGGTCGCCCCAATGGGACCCACAGGACCGATCGGTCCCGTGGGACCCTGCGCACCAATTGGACCTGTTGGGCCTTGGGCGCCGGTCGGGCCTGTCAGACCCTGAGAGCCGGTTGGGCCCGTCGGACCCTGTGCGCCGGTGGGGCCGGTCGGGCCCTGTGAACCTGTCGGGCCGGTCGGACCCTGCACGCCGGTCGGGCCAGTTGGACCCAGGGCACCGGTGGGACCGATTGGACCCGTTGGGCCCTGTGCACCCGTCGGTCCGGTTGGACCTTGAGCGCCAGTGGGTCCTGTCGGCCCTGCAACGCCCTGAGGACCTGTGGGGCCGGCCGGACCGATGAAGGTGCCGACAGCGCAAGTGCCCAATTCGCCAGACACACTATCGCTACAGACCGGATCGGTTTGCTGGGGGGCACTGGTCAGAGGCGGAATAAAGATCGTGCCATCTTCATTCACACGGAATCGCTCTTCCGTCGCTCCCGCATTGGTCACAACCAGACCATCACCCGAATCCGGTTCTACCACCACATCATCGGCCTGCGCGGTACTCGCGCAAGCCACCATGATGGCCGCGGCCAATTTATTCATCTTGTTATTCATCGAATGATCCCCTTGTTTTTTTGGGTGTAGACCATGGCTAAAAGCAACAAGGCCATCAGGATGAGTCCGAGCGTGCTGGCCGTCGGAATCGGAAAGAGCAGCGGCGTAGAGAACCAACCGCGAACGTTGGGCCCCTGGATCGAGTTGAAGGCGGCGGGTGAGCCAGGGGCGATCACCTGCAATACACCGTGGTTGTCGGAGACATCAACGAAGTCCACTGTCTGCGCAGCAGAGGGGACGAGGCTGATCAAACCTTCGACACCGGGTGAGGTGCTGAAGATGCGAAGAAGGTTGCTGTCAGCGCCGACGAACTCCAGGCTGTTGAGCACGCCCTGTTCGCGACCGGACTCGAAAACCAGCGACTCACCTGTCGCCGTGACGGCAGACAGGTCATAGAAGGTAGTAGCGCCGAGGATCTGGCTATTGCCCGTGCCGCCGTCGATGAAGCGGACCAGCGAACTGCCAGGATTGAAGGCGCCGCCGTTCGACCAGTCCCCCACGAGCTCCAGGGTGCCGTCTTCTCCCTGCGTATCTGCCGCCGAGTTGGTCGCAACGTCTTGCCAGGTCCCGAATGAAGTTCCCAGTCGCAGCGTCCCGTCATTGACTAGAGAGTGAGAGGCGTTGGAAAGGGTGGCACCCCCAAGGTCGAGCAAGCTGCCAGATCCCACGGTGATCGTGCCAGCCTTGGCGATCGGCGTCGAGGCCAACAATACGAAGCAAAGCCAGAAAAATACGTTCCGAAAGATCACGCGCCCCCCTAATTCGTGAAAAGAGGACAGACACTACCAGAATCGGTAGCAATTTCCCATACACAATCCAAGATCAACCAGACTGATCCGCCGCTGACTCCACCAGGACAGCAATTCCGCCGTCACCCGTGACGTTACAGGCCGTACCGAAGCTGTCCTGAGCCATGTAGAGGGCGATCATCAGGGCAATCGCCGTTTCGTCGAAGCCCAGCATGCTGCCCAGCAGACCGACGGCTGCCATCACGGCGCCACCCGGAACACCGGGGGCGGCGAGCATCACCAGGCCCAGCATGAAGATGAAGGGCAGCATGGTCAGCAGGGAGGGCACCGCCAGGCCGTCGCTGAGCACCATGACGGCAACGGCACAGGAGACGATGGTGATCGTCGAACCCGACAGGTGGACCGTCGCACACAGGGGGATGGAGAAGCTGGCGATGTCCTCACGCACCTCATTGTTGCGTGCGCACTTGAGCGTGACGGGGATGGTTGCTGCACTGGACATGGTCCCCAGCGCCGTCACATAGGCCGGCACCATGTTCTTGATCAGGCTCAGCGGTGACCGGCCCGCCTTCATGCCCGCCAGGGTGTAGAGCACGCCGATCCAGACCCAGTGCAGGGCGACGGAGAGCAGCAGCACGATGCCGAAGGTCTTGAGCGTTTCGAAGACCGTGCCGGCCGCGGCCAGTTCAGCGAAGACACCGGCGATGTAGAAGGGCAGCAGCGGAATGATCACGGTCACCAGCAGCTTTTCAATCACGTCACGACCTTCTTCGAAAACGGACTTGAGCGTGGCCGAGCCGGTGGCCGAAATGCCCAGACCGAAGATAAAGGCCGTCGCCAGCGCACTCATGATGCTGAAGACCGGCGGAATATCCATGCGCAGGAAGGGCTCGACCATGTGGCCCGCTTCCACCGGCGTCGAACCGCCAGATGCGGCCAGCATAGGGACAACCAGTGCCGCGATCAGGAAAGCCATGACGCCGGCGAGGATGGTCGATGCGTACGCGGTCCCGATCGTTCGCCCCAATAAATGGCCGGACCCTTTGGGCAGGCCGGCGATACCGGCCGTGATGTAGAACAGGATCAGCAGCGGAATCGTGAAAAACAGCAGCTGACCAAACAGCTCCTTGAAGGTCAGCAGCGCGCGGATCAGCACATCCGGCGCAAACAGGCCGAGCAGGATACCGGCGACGATACCGGCGATGAGCTTGAGGATCAGTTGCATGGTTGGATTCCTTGAATAACACGTGTCTGATTCGGGGTCATAGCCAGTCCGGCAGGCGTGGACTCAGCTGGTCGAGTTCTCGTTCGTGGGCGCGGAAAGCCGGCTCGATGGCTGCGACGCGCGCCCAGAAGGCCGGCGAATGATTCATATGTTCCGTATGGACGAGCTCATGAGCCAGCACATAGCGGCAGGCATCGGGGCTGGCCAGCAGCAGGCGCGCGTTGATCGACAGGCGCTTCCTTGCCGAGCAACTGCCCCAGCGGGATTTCTGATTCCGATAGGTTACCGAAGCAAACTCGAAGCCGTGCCGTCGAGCCAGCGACTCAATCATCGGCGTCAGCGCCTGGTCGGCCCGTCGCCGCAGCCACTGACGAAGCCGCACAGCAATCTTCTGATCCAGATCTGCGGGATTGCCGGCAGGAAGCGTGAAAACCAATCGATGAGGATCACCATCGCCGCCAATCCGCAGCCGCAGCTGTTCACCCTGACCCTCGCGATAGTCCACCACCCACCGCTCACCCAGCGCCGACAGCTCGATGCGCTGAGGTCGCGCACCCAAGGTGGCCGGATCGAGATCGGATCGAAGCCGAGCCTGACGCGCACGAACCGATTCCACCCAGTCCCTGCGCTGTGCGATCCAATCATCCACCTGCGACCGCCGCACGGACCGCGGTGCCGTCACGGTCAACTCCCCATTCGCATCCACCCGAAGCTTCACGCGTCGAGCGCGAGGGTGAATTTTCAGCGTGTAGGACAGAGAGCTCAGAGTGGGCTGCCTTGGTGGTTTTGGCGTTTTTGTGCTGGCGCCCGGGATGATAGCAGTTGTAGGGGGGTTGGCTTTTGCCTGGCGGCAGGGGGTTGGGGTGCTCGCTTGGCGAAATGAGTGTTTTGCTGCTGCGCAGAGCTTGAAGTCAAAAGCGCTTGGTTTTGTTCGCTACGCGAACGAAATTCAAAAGCGTTGCGCGTGGATTCAAACCAGCGCCTTTGACGTTAAAGCCGCGCGCAGCAGCAAAACAACTATCTAAACCGTAAAATGCCGCCAGCCAGGCAAAAAATCCCACCACCCCATGATTCAAATCAGCAATCTGACGCTGCGCCACGGTCCAGAACCCCTTCTGGAGCACAGCTCGGCCACGATCTTTCCGGGTCACAAGGTTGGTCTGATCGGTCCGAATGGCTGCGGCAAGAGCAGCCTGTTCCGCTTGCTGCAGGGACAGATGAGTGCTGATGACGGCGAGGCCTCCGTTCCGGCAGGATGGACGCTGGCGGCGATGGCGCAGGAGATCAGGGAAGTCGATCGGCCCGCGATCGACTATGTGATCGACGGCGACGGCCGATTGCGCGCGGCGGAAGCGCGATTGGCAGAAGCGGAGGCGAAGGAAGACGGCGAGGCGATTGCGCTGGCCCACTCAGCCCTGGATGAAGCCGGTGGCTATAGCGCGCTAGCGCGGGCCGGCGCGCTGCTGAACGGACTGGGCTTCAAACCGAAAGAGCATGAGAAGACCCTCGGCGAGTTCTCCGGGGGCTGGCGGATTCGTCTGTCCCTGGCGAAGGCGCTGATGTGCCCTTCCGATCTGCTGATGCTCGATGAGCCGACCAACCACCTGGATCTGGAAACGGTGATCTGGCTGGAAGACTGGCTGAAGCGCTATGAAGGCACTCTGATCGTGATCTCACACGATCGGGACTTTCTCGATCAGGTGGTGTACTCGGTGCTGCATATCGAGCATCGCGATCTGGTGTCCTACAAGGGTGGCTACAGCGACTTCGAACGCGCTCGAGCCGAGCGCCTCGCGCACCAGCAAGCCCGCTTCGAGAAACAGCAGCGCGAGATGGCGCACATGCAGTCCTTTATCGACCGCTTTCGCGCCAAGGCCAGCAAGGCGAAGGCGGCCCAGAGCCGGATCAAGGCGCTGGAGCGCATGGAAAAGTTCGCGCCGGCCCACGCTGACTCTCCCTTCAATTTCGAATTTCCCGAACCACCGCGCGCAGCCAATCCCCTGCTCCATCTCGACGGTCTGCAGCTCGGTTACGGTGACCACGTGGTGCTGGATCAGGTCTCACTCAGCCTGGCGCCCGGCGATCGCATCGGCCTGCTGGGACTGAACGGCGCCGGCAAATCAA
>JBCDLQ010000163.1:0-5772 GCA_039414335.1 Pseudomonadota bacterium
CAAAGTTGTTGACGTCCGCGCGATAGAGATCAGACTCCTGGGTGCTGCCATAAACAACTTCCGTCACATGACCCAGACCCGTCTCAATCCGTTTAATGGCCAATCCAGGTTGAGGAAAGAAGCTCTGGGTTGAGAGATTGGTTGCCTTGCAAAGCTTCCATGTCTCACCGTTTCCAGCATTGTTGCAGGATTGATTCCCATCTGGCTCCCATTCAGTCACCAGCAAGTGATCGGGCCGACCGTCACCCTTCAGGTCAATGAACGCATCGCGATCTCGATCCCAGACCGCACCGGTCGACAGGGACGTCGTCGAAGGCCCGTTGTAAGACTGGGTGAACATACCCGAGACTGGATCCCAGGCAATCACTTGCCAGTAAGCGTCGTCATAGACCGCGTTACTAGGAAACATGAGCTCATGACGGCCATCGCCATTGAAATCTGCCATGCGCAAGGATTGATAACGATTGAACAAACCCTGCGGCCACTGGATCGTATAGGTAAGCTGAGCTGGAAGAAATCCTGGCTCGAATTGAAGGGGAGGGGGAAGCGATTCCGCACCGGTGCCTAAGGCTGTGAAGAGATCACGCTCATCGTCTCCATCGGTTTCAAGGTAGCTGATGTCGACCAGGCCATCGCCATTGACATCATTGACAAAGAGACGGTCTTCTGTATCAATGCCAGCTAGAGTGAATCGCTCCTGGAGAGAATAGACACGGTTTTGCTCGTCGTATTCAATAGTCCAGACTCCAGTGGCACTCTCTCGAACGCAGTCTTCACCATCGCCGATCAACCCAGTCCGCCCAAACTCATCAACCTGACGCCGCCTGGGCTCCTGGCCTTGGCAAACGCTGTAGGCTTTTTCAATGAGGAAAGCGGTGGTGCCATCGCCATCAATTCCAAAAGTGCTGCCATAGTCAAGGCGGGCACGTCGCGCACCGATGTAGCAGCCACCGGCGGAACACTCCCCATCGTCCATAACAAAGAATGGCAGAGAGATGACCGAGGGAAAGCTGAAGGCCGCATCGTTAGCCGCCATCACCCCGGGCGAAATCACGATCGGTTTCTCAGACGATACATCTGCCGCAACATCATCATCCCAGACAATCAAGTCTGGAATCGTATCTCCATTGAAATCGGTGATCTGCAGCCTTGGCCTCAACAGTCGTTCCGACAGTTCCAGATCCGGAGGAGACACGGTTGCAAAGCGCCAACTTCCAGACTGAAGCTCAAAGTTCACCTGACGCATCTTAGTAGTCGTAGCGGTTTCATTGCCGCGACAGGTGTAGGGATAGACAAGACTTTGCTGACCATCGCCGTCAAAATCAACAGGGGAAAGGCCGAACTCCGTATCGTCATCTTCCCAACAATTCGCGACATGCGTGCCGCCTATCTGAGAGAATCGCTGGTTGTCCGAAATGAGATAAGCCGTCAACTCGATATCGTCACCAACCTTGCGGGCCAACACCACGTCCTGACGACCATTTCCATCAATGTCGATGGGGTAGACCGAGTGGGGCGCGTGACCATCGTTGAAGACGATCGCCTGGCCCGACTCATTCAGCACCGCTGAGGTTGCCGAGAAGCTCGTACCCAGATTGTTGTCCCAATCAAACGTTGTCGGTTCAAAACAGTGCGCTGGATCAATGTAGCGATCACATTCTGTGATGCTGGAAACCACAAACTGTCCAGAGGGTGCGTTCCCGATCGTGAGTCCGTCGTCGTAGTTGATCGAGTAGGCTCGAATATCTTCACGCACCCGACCCTCGATATGATCGCTGGACTGAATTCCTGATAAGCGCTGAGTCAGCGATTGCGCGACACCAGCGAGGTAACCCGTCGACTGCTGGTCTATGGGAATCGGCTCGTAGTGGAACTCGATGTAGGACAGATATTCAGTGGCACCCGGCGTTAAATCCGGGTTGAAACTGACACGCTTGATGAGATATTCGGCGTCATCACCCTGTAGCGAACCAGCGACCGCAGAGGGCCGGAGGTACTCATAGGAGATTTCATTCTGGAACGCGTCGTACTCGAAGCTGATTGGCCATGAGTAGATCTTGTTATCGGAGCCAAGCGGCACCTCGATTCGTGAAGTGCTGTTAGAAGCAGCAGAACCGTAGATGGCCAAATGTCCCCCGGGACGCTCTACGAGGAACTCTGATGGCTGATCACCCGATTTCGCCGTCAGCTCGACTCGCACGCTGGGGTCGCCTTCCAGTCGATACTCGGTACCGATATCTCCATAAATGACATCGTTCGTCCCGACAAGCAGCAGTCGCCGCCCGTCCAAGCAGAATCGATCGTCGTCATCAAAGCGCACACCGCGGTTCTGATCATCGCCGAATTCGACACCTTGATCACAACGTTGAATCGTTGAGGTTCCCGTGATCGTCCACCCGGTTCCGAGCGGACCCGTGCCATTCCGATGGTTGTACATCAAAGACAACTGCGGCGCGAAACCACCCCTTCCTGACGCCACCATGATCGGAATGGTGTAGTTCGCTGAACCGGAAGGGTCGACTTCGAATTGACCAGCGGTTTGACCGACCTCGGAGCTTTCTGCTCGAGCAATAGCGATGTCGGAACAGCCCGTTTGACCTGGTGCGCAAGTCACATCGAAATTGGGTGGAGGCGCGGGTTCCAACGGAGTAACAGGGTTAGTGATCAAATTTCCAGACCCGACTAGCAAAGGTTCAGACTCCGCGATGACGCTCGAGGGGGTGGAACCCGGGTAGTTCGCAATGAGTTGGAAGACGAACTGCCCTTCTTGAACTAGTTGACACTCCGCTCGGTACTGAGAATAGGCATCGAAGAAGACCGGATCGCCCAATGGACTCAGGCAGACCTGCTCCAGGCTCAACGTTGCGCCGCTCGACGTGTTGCGAACCTGGATAGACGTATCGTCGTATTCGCCATCGGTAAACCAGGTCAGATCAACTCGGCAATTAAGGTCAAGAGAACACTCGCCGGACTGGTCTAGCGCAGGTCGTCGGTAACCAATGTAGTGGTTGTTCGCCAGCTTAAGCATGTCGGCGCCCTGTGCAGATGTCGACGAACAGGAACCATCGGAATCTCCGACAGAGAAGTTCAATGATCGCCCTGAGCCCCCGATATTGCTCGCTGAAAGATCGACGCAAGCCTTACCGGATCTGCGATCTAACCAAGCACTGTTCGTGCTGGTGCCCACATATTGGCGCGAGAACCCAGTCCCGCCTGTCAGGGGCGCGCTTTCAATGCGATCGGCGGCGATGAGATGTTCAATACCTGTCTCCTGGACTGAGACTGGGTCAATACCTGCTTCAATCACCACATAGTTGTTGGCTCCATGGAACAGCCTGTTACCAACAACTGGCTGGCTTCCATCGCACGAGCCGTCATTCAGCGCACCATTACAGAGATTGCCAATCGCCCAAATCGGGTCACCCGCCGAATCGAAGCCGAATAATCCCTGGGTCATGATGTCATCGACGGTCCACTCGGACACGAAGAACTCAGCGTTGTCCAAAACGCTGGACACGTCACCATAAAGCCCGCCGCTACTGGTGCCTACGGCCCAGATCCCGTTGTAATGATCATGTTCATTGCTGGTTCCAAAGGCGTTTGGATCCCAGACCAGGTCATCAAGCAACCAGTCGCGTATCTCAAAGGTGTGCTCTCCAGAGAGACCGCCCCCTCCCGTGAAATTCAAATAGATCTCGGCATCGCGATTACCGTAACCGCCTCCACCTACATCACCCGGCGAGAAATTGACTCGTACAGTCCCGACCTCGACGTCAGGCGCTTGCCGCCGCGGGTACATCAGGGCACCTTCAGCGAAGAAAACGCCCTCCTCTGTTTCGCTCTCTTGCGCTTGGAATCGGCCGTAGTACCAAACGGGTCGCCAGTCGTTACCGAAACGTCGATAAGTCTGCCAGAATCCGATCAGGTCGTAGCTTTTTCCGAAGATCGCGTTGGCGTCGTCGCCGCCATGTTCCTCAACTCGGAGAGAGCTGGACCAATAGAACTGCCAACCTGTGGAAACGCCTGGTGACGGATCAACGCAATCATTGGCCCAGCTTGTCCATTCTGGCGTGCCAGACTCGGTTGGTTGGTTGGCCCTACATGATTCAGTCTTCAAGGGGAGTGAAGTGACCCAATGGCCGGGAGATAACGCTGATGGGCCGCCTGCTTCTCGACCTGAGCCTCCGTCTTCTAGAGGAAACATGTTGCCTATGCCAGTGGCAAAGTTGCAGCGTGTTCCTTCATCGAACTCGAACTGACCTGTTTGACTATCCCATGCAACCGGGACCAGAGGAGCTGCCGGACTATTGATCACAAAACCTCCACGCTTGGAGGCAACTGTCATTGCAGGATTAGCAGCAGGCCCTGTTTGGGACTCATGAAAAACAAATGTGCCGGAGTATTTCCAGAACTCACCGTAATCAGGCACGCCATCTAGGCCTATTGACACAGCTCTATAGGTCGCTGTGTTGAATGGAACATCATAGGTCGTGGGATTAATGAAGGTGGAATATGGATTGAATTCGAATGCATCTGGAAGGGCTTCAACCCCCGCCGACACAGTATGTTGCCAATAAATATCAAGATCGATTGAAATCGACTCTCCACTACCCCCAAGCACTGTCGGCATCAAGGGATCGTCGGATTCCCAGCACATTGAATGCGGTATGTCGAAATTCTGAAATGTTGCTGACGTATCGGTTTCAGCACTAGTAGCAGGGGCTGAGCAATAGTCTGCGCCGCGCTCCAACTCGCGACGACAGCTCGAAACTCTGACTTTAGTACTGGGTCGGCCGAGCGCCCGAATGAGTTCGATACTCAAAGATTCATGAGCATAGGTCGCTTCAATCTCTTCGTTACCCGTAAGAGGATCTACGGCTAGCTCCTCGATGAGGTAGTAGTCAACATCAGGATCTTCATCGACTGTCCAGCTCAACTCAAAGCGATTCGAATTGCCGACGATCGGGTCTAGCTCGACCAGACTTGGTGCCGGTAATGCGAGGTCCCTTACGATTGTGGGCAATCGCCCTTCGCTGTAGCTACTACACAGTCGAACCTGATCGAAAGAATTCCCACGACAAACCGACACGCGGAAAATCCCACCCGGGAAATCTGCGACCTCGGCCTGAGGGATAGTCGAATCATAGAATTCCGTTTGAAGCGTCGCATCGATGACGCGCTCTTCATTGACGAAGGTATTTGACAACAGAAAGTAGTATTCGCCGACGATGTCATCGGGAATGATGGGGAAGGCCCAGGACACCGTTTGGTCTCCGTTGCTTTCGGCCGTTACGACTACAGATGTCGGCGGTTCAAGCGCTGTTGCCACCGACTGAACCGGGGACCAGTCGCTACAGACACCGTCACTACGGCAAGCCCGCACCCTGATCTCTAAATAGAAATCATTCTGGATACTTACATTGAGCGTTGCATTGATAAGATCTGCTGGATAAGCAGCGACGTTGAAAAATTGGGATTGCGAGTCTGCGCGGATTTGCACTTCAACGGTGGACGCGCCGTCATACCCATCGGGAATCACTAACGGCGCCCAAGACAACTGCAAACCATCATCCATGGTGAGCACCGCTGACTCAATCGTTGGGGCAGCTGCTATGCATAGGCGCGGATAATCATTGTCATGAACCAGCTTGTCACCCAGGGTGTCAATCAAAGAACTCATCTGCCAACAAGGAATGAGAACCTCGCCAGAAAGATCGAGCGCAACTTCCGGGGCACTGCCATTTCCTAGTTGAGAAACACCGTAGCTCCCAA
>JBCDLQ010000164.1:0-5724 GCA_039414335.1 Pseudomonadota bacterium
CTGGATCGGGTCGCCGCCGAGCTCAATGCCGAAGATGAGGTGAACGAGGCGCTGGAAGGAGCCCATGAGCTAGTTTGGCGCATGCTGATCCTCTGGCTGGTGGTCATGAGCCTCATTCTGATTGCTGGCTGGATGGTCTGAGACGCCCCTTTTCGGTCGCCTTGACTTTCACGCGGGGCGCGCAGTACTGTGGAGAACCAAGTGTTGTTAAGGGGAGCGTCTAATGGGGCGCGTTGCACCATCGACTCGACAGGCATTGCTTGCAATGCGTTCGAAACTGGGCGAACTGGAGCTCAGCGAACGCGTTGAAAAGGCTTGGCTGTATTGGGGTCGAGGGCTGCTCGAATCCTATCCTGATCGTGCTCCTGTCACGCTCACTGCCACTGAGGTCAAGTCCTATGCGCGTGATCTTGTTCAGCGCAAGCAGAGCAGTGAAGCGGCGGAACGCCAGATTATCAAGGCCTGCGTCTTCCTGCTGCGCTCGGTGCTCGGCGCACCGGATCCTGGCCTGAAAGAATTGCTGTTGAGCGCGCGCAAGAAACGCAAACCCGCCATCCTCTCGCCCGGTCAGGTTCAGGCCCTCCTCGCGCAAATGCGCGGGTCATCCTGGATGATGGCATCCCTGTCTTATGGTGCTGGCCTGCGCCTGATGGAGTGCGTACGTCTGCGCGTCCGCGATCTGAAAGGCAATCGAATCGTCGTGTGCGATGCTAACGGTCGTACGCTTCGTGAGACGGTCATGCCGGAGCGAGCTCGCGAGCCCATGCGTGCTCATCTGGAACAACTGAAGATGCAGCATATCCGCGAATTGGCCGATGGCTTTGGCGGGGTGCAGATGCCCGTGGGTATGCGGGTTGGCGAGTCCGCCGGCCGGTCCTGGACCTGGCAGTATCTATTCCCTGGACCGTACATGAAGGATTCCGGCGCCGGTAAGGGCCAGACGCTGCGCGGGCATATCACCGAACCCGAGCTGCGGCAGGCCATCGAGCAGGCCGCGCGCATGGCCGGTATCGAACAGCCCGTTTCGGAAAACACGCTACGCAACAGTTTCGCCGCCCATTTGCTCCGCCGCGGTGTGGCCCTGTGCGATGTCGAAAAGCTGCTCGGCGTCGGTTCGGAGGAGCGCGGGCCACGGCGGAAACCGAAATCCAAAGGCAACAAGCCTTCAGCGACCGACAAGGCCGTCGCCGGGTTCTGATATCACGGGCTGACCCGAGACGTCCGATCAGCGTAGCCGCTCAATTCCATGTAGCCCCTGCCCAGTGCGATGCCCTTATTGGCGTCGCTGATACTGACCATGCCTTCCCAGTAGGGGACCGAAGCGCGCCAGCGCTGGTCGTCAAAGGCTGCATCCACCGTCAGAGCCAGGTCGTGACTCGCGACATTGATGTCCCAGCGCAGCGGCCACTCGACTCCTGCCTCATCACGCCAGCGGCGACGCGGCCGGGCGGTGAAGTCTGTCGGTCCCAGGATGGCGTAGCGTCCATCGGGCCAGCTGAGGCTTCCGGCGGAGAACTCCGAAGCCTCACCGTCCAGGGTCCTGAGGCGGTAGACCATCAGGTCGCGGCCATCGTCGAGCTGCAGGGCAAACCAATCCCAGCCTGACAGGCTGTCATCCAGTTGCCCGGAGCCCCATTCGCGATCCAGCCAGGCCAGGCCGCTGACCTCGCCTGACCAACCCGGTACTGACAGGGTGCCGGTCGTTGTCAGGCGGGTTTGCGAGTAGTAGCGCGAGGCCTGGCCGGCCTTGGGTCCCTTGCGGCTGTAGCCTTGATCACCCTGCAGTACCTTGTCTCGGTCCGGCACCATGGAAAGATCCAGCCCCATCTCAGCGGCGATGGATTGCAGGCGCCATCCCTGATCGAGCGCATTGACTTGCCAGGGGCCGAGCCACCATCGTGTGCGCGTCGCACCGGCGAGACCCAGTGCATCACGGGAAAAGCGTTCTTCACTGTAGAAGCGCTCCTCCTGCAGATCACTGATCGCGAAGTGCGCCATCCAGAGATGCTTACTGTCCCAGTCCGTCCCGCTCTGACCGCCTCGATCCAGCTTGAAGCGGAACAGCGTGTACTGAAAACCGAAGCGTCTGCCGTCGTCGCTTTCCAGGTTGCCGGTGAAGTACCACCACTCATTGCGATAATCGTCATGGCTGGCGTGATCATCGGGGAAATCGAAGGGAACGGGACCGTCCACGCGGGCATGACCGGCGCTCTCGCCGCCGAGAACATCGGACAGGACGATGGGAGCGGCGGTGGTCACAGGTGCACGCGTCTGCAGCGTGAGCCAGATCAGCAGTGCCGCAGCGATCAGGACGGGGATCAGGGCGCGAAGTCGCATCAGCGGGACCTCAACTGGTGAGAGACGGCTCGCCGGCCGATCGACCAGGCGGGAATCAAGCCGGCAAGGAGTCCGGCCGCGACCGCCAGGGGCACGAGCTGCAGCCAGGGTCCGATGCTCAAGTCCAGCGGCACGCTCCAGCCGAAGGCACGCGGTTGTACCGCCAGGGACAGGACCAGATGGATCAACAGGCTGATCGGGATGGCCAGTACGGCTGCGACCAGCGCCAGGCCGACGGTCTGAGTGAGGATCCAGCGTCGAAGGCCGCCGCGGCTCAGGCCCAGCGCCCGAAGCGTGGCGTACTCGCGCCGCCGCTCCAGTCCCAGCGCCATCAGCGCGCTGATCAGTGAAATGACAGCGATCAAACCGACCAGCAGGGCCAGCGCCTGAGTGATGCGGAAGGTGCGATCAAAGATGGCCAGCGTGATCAAGCGGACGTCTTCCCGCCTTGTGCGGTTCAGCTGTTCGTCGGTCAAACCCAGCCGCAGAAGCAATTGCTCCGAATCTGGCAGGGATTGGCCGGCCTTCAGATACAGGCCGACACTGTCGCGGCCCGTGTCATCGAACAAGGTCCGGTAGAAGCGATCGGCCATGGCGATCTGGCCGTTGTCGTTGGCGTAGTCCCGATAGATGCCAACGATCGGTCGCGAAATCTCACCGCTGGGCGTGGTCCAGCTCACGGAATCGCCCAGAGCAAGCGCTCGCCGCTGCGCCTGGGGTTCGGAGATCAGAACGCCCTGGCCCCGATCGAATGCCGCCCAGTCTGCCGCTTCGCCGCCCGCCAGAAACTCGAAACCGCCTCGCGCAGCTTCGGGTAGTTCATAGGCGACCAGCTGTGAGCCGTCGTCCTGGCGGATCTGGCGAACGGAAGACACCGCTGCCACTTCCGGCCAGTCTTGCTGCATCGTTTGGAACTGGGTCGGCGAAAAGTCTTCGGCCTGCAGGCTGAGATAGACATCGGCCCTGAGCAGCCGCGTCACCCAATCATCGACGGCGGTCCGGAAACCGTCGACCATCAGCGCCATGCCGGCGCTCAGGCCCAAGGCCAGGCTCAGCGCGGCCAGGCTCGGGCTCAGCCGCTGGCGTGACGCGGCCAGCATGCCCAGGGCACGGCCAAACAGGCTGGACGGACTGAATCTCCGAATGGCCGCCAGCAGCGCGAGTGCGATAAGCGGAACAATGACGGCGCAGGCGCTGAGCCAGAAGAACAACGCCAGAAGCGCGGCGATCAGGCTCGAACTGCCCAGGATCAGTACCAGCCCGATTGAGAACAACAGGGCGGCCAGAAGCGCTCGCTGCGAAGCGCTGATTTCCTGTCGGGCGCCGCGACTGAGTTGCCCCGGCGGGATCGACAGCGCCGTGATGATCAAGCCGGAGACACTGATCGCGGCCAGCAACAGGGTCAGGGCGAGAATGCCGCCGTAGAGGCTTCGGCTGGGCATGATCTGTTGCCCGGTCACCACGCCATACAACTCGGCGGCGGGGCTTTGAATCAACACCAGCAGTCCCCGGGCCAGCTCCGTACCCGCCGCGAGCCCGATCAGGGCCCCAAACCCTGTCAATAAGAGAACCTCGGTCAGGAGCCAGGTGCGCAGGCGGCGAAGCGTGACGCCCAGTGCCCGCAGCATGCCGATCTGCTGCTGCCGCTGGACGAGCAGGAAGGACAGGACGGCATGTACCACGAACAGGCCGACTACCAGGGCCAGCAGGCTCAAGGCGGTCAGATTGATCCGCAGGCCGGCGGTGAGTCGCTCGACACTGGCGCGACGCTGCGCGGGCTTGACCAGTTCCAGCTCGGGCCCCAGGTGCTCGCTGAGCCAGGTCCTGGAAATGGAAGGAGCGCTGATCCAGGACAGTCGCCCCATTTTTCCAAGCAAGGTCTGAGCGCCCCCCAGATCCATCAGCAAGCGATTGTCCAACCACAGCTCGTTGTCGAAGATCGCCAGAATGTCCAGCGTCGCGTCGCGGCCATCGATCGAGACCGACAGCTCCGAATCGAGTTGCAGCCCAAGGCGATCGGCCGTGGCCTGGTTGATGATGACGCCTCGGGGGCTACCCAGAAGTCCCGTTGCCGGTCCGCGATTGGCCGCCAGCACCTGGCCGGCACTGGCGCTGATCGGATCCGTGGCCAGCAGTTCCAGAGTGGCGCCGTCGCTCCGAACTCGCTGTGACAGGAAGGGGATCAGAACCGGGCTGCCGGGCAACTGGCTCAGGCGGGCGAACTGGTCCTGGTCCAGATCTCGGGTCAGCCGTGATTCGATGCGCAGGCTGTCGTCGCCCGCCAGCGCGCGAGCGGCCGAGTCGAGTGAGTCGATCATTGCCGTGCGCATCAAGGCCACACCGGTCACCACGGCGACACCGGCGGCCACGCCGATCAGGGCCAGCATCAGCTGAGCAGGCTGACGGGAGAAGAACTGCCAGGAGGCGCGCAGCAGAAATTTCATTGCGACGGGGTCAGGGCTCCATGGTCCAGCCAGAGCGTGCGATCCATGCGCTCAGCGGCGGCGGGGTTGTGGGTCACCATCAACACCGCGCAACCCTGGGCGCGCACGGTCTCGTCAAACAGCTCCAGCACCACATCGGCACTGTCCGGATCGAGGCTGCCCGTGGGTTCATCGGCCAGAATCAGCGCGGGTCTATGGATCAGGGCGCGGGCAATGGCGACCCGCTGTTTCTCCCCGCCCGACAGCTGCTCTGGAAAACGACCCATGAGATCATCCACCCCCAGCCGTCGGGTGAGCTCGGTCATGGCGTCATGATCCAGCTTATCGCCCACGAGCCAGGGCACCAGCGCGATGTTGTCGAAGACGTTCAGGCTGTCGATCAGGTTGAAATCCTGAAACACCAGGCCGATGCGCTCTGCCCGAAAACGGGTCAGCGCCGGTTCAGTCAATTCGTTTAGATCCTGACCCTCCAGCACGATGCTGCCCGCGTCCGGTTGGTCCATGCCGGCGGCCAGGTGGAGCAGGGTCGACTTGCCAGAACCTGATGCGCCCATGATGGCCAGGCGTTCCCCGGATTTCAGGGTCAGGCTTGCGGCATCCAGCACCTGCACGGTCTCGG
Organism: Pseudomonadota bacterium; assembly: GCA_039414335.1. Classification (GTDB taxonomy): domain Bacteria; phylum Pseudomonadota; class Gammaproteobacteria; order Xanthomonadales; family Wenzhouxiangellaceae; genus Wenzhouxiangella. The sequence goes on from JBCDLQ010000164.1 coordinate 5,401, forward strand.
AGCCAGAGCGATAGCTGCGGCTGACCGAAGTGATCTCGAGCAGGGCTTCAGATGACACGTCCGAATCCGATCAGGGCGGTCAGGGTTAGCAGAGCGATGGCCGAAGTGCTGAGAATCAGACGGAGGCGCCGGTACCACTTGGGCAGCCGGCCTTGAGCCCAGGGCGGATCGATCAACAGGTGCAACGTGAATCCGGCGGCCATGAGCAGGCTGGCCCAGTGGGTGGGCAGGAGAATGGCCGGCCAGGTGCCGAGCAGGATCAGATTGCTGGCCAGCAGGGCGTTGCTGCTGGGGGCATCGGACAGGAGCTGCTTCATCCACAGC
>JBCDLQ010000165.1:0-5716 GCA_039414335.1 Pseudomonadota bacterium
ATGGTTCGTTTTCCCGGACACGTTCTGTCACCGGACGACCTGTTTCCCAACAATGTCTTCGCGACGATCCCGGGCCGGAGCATTATTGGGCGTATGTGCCATCCCGAACGCCGACGCGAGACCGCACGAACCGATATCCGGCAGTTTTTCACCGATCTGCTGGGTTATGAGGAGGTCGATCTCTCGAATCGCGATCTGATCGCCGAACTCACGGGCGTTCTGGTGCTCGATCGCAGCCAGCGCATCGGTTATTGCGGTATGAGCCAGCGCGTCGATCAGGCCGGCTGCGATGCCATGCACGAGGCCTTCGATCTGGCGCTGACCTTCCAGTTTGACCTGAAACCCAGCGAGTACCACACGAATGTGGTCATGGCGATGCTGGCCTCGCGCGCCCTGGTGATCTGCCCGGATGCCTTTCTTGACCGGGACGTGCCCCGTGCCATCGCCGAGACGTATCCTGGCCATACGCTGGAAATCACCGTCGAGGAAAAGCAGGCTTTTGCCGGTAATTGCATTGCGGTGAACTTCAAGGACCTGTTCATGAGCCGTGCAGCCTATGACGCATTGGCACCCGAGAAGATCAAGCAGCTGGAGGACTGGCGTTTCATTCTCCACCCGATCGAGTTGGACGAAATTGAAAAGGCGGGCGGCAGTCTGCGCTGCTGTGTGGCCGAAATCTACTAGGGCGCGCTCGGGAATCGATTCAGGCGGCGTTAAGAGGGTGTGACTACAATGACCATCAGATTGGGCGCGCTGCGCAAGGAGTCGAACGGGTGAAGTGGCTGATCAAGACAGGTCTGGTGCTGGTGCTGACGCTGGGTATTGCAGTGTCGGCCTGGGCCGTGACCCTGCGTGAAGCCGCTGACCGCGTTGCTCGCCAGTACGACGCCAAGGTTGTGTCTGCGCAAACCGTCGAGCGCAACGGCCGGCGGGTCCATGTCATTCGGATCTTGACGCGCGAAGGTGTCGTGCGCACGGTTCGCGTGCCAGCAGATTGAAGGGGCAGCCATGCGCATTCTGGTGATTGAAGACGAAACGGAGCTGCGTGAGCTGCTCGGCCGCGCCCTGAAGAAGCTTGGCTATGCAGTCGACCTGATTGCCGACGGCACGGATGGTCAGTTCTACGCCACCGAGTATCCGATCGATCTGGCCATCGTCGACCTGGGTCTGCCCGGGAAGAGCGGCATGGACATCGTGCGTGAAGTCCGTCAGCGCGAACTGAGCTATCCGATTCTGGTGCTGACTGCCCGCTCCGACTGGCAAGACAAGGTCCAGGCGCTGGAACTGGGTGCCGATGACTACGTCACCAAGCCCTTTCGCCTGGAAGAAGTCATCGCACGGGTTCAGGCCCTGCTGCGGCGCTCGGCCGGCCATGCGGCGCCAGAGGTTCGCTTTGGTCCGTTGGAGATCAATCTCTCCAGCCAGGTCGTGCGTTTGCAGGACGCACCGCTGGAGTTGACCACCTTCGAGTACAAGGTCCTCGAATACTTTGTGCTCCATCCCAATCAGGTCGTGTCGAAGATGGAACTGAATGACCATCTCTACGACGAAGATGCTGATCCGGACAGCAACGTGATCGAGGTGTTGGTCGGCCGCCTGCGCAAGAAGCTCGACCCCGGGACGGACTGGAAACCGATCGAGACGCTGCGTGGCCGCGGCTATCGTTTTCGAGTCAGCGAGGACTGAAGTTCTTGAACGGTGAGGGCAGTACCTCGGCACCGTCACTGATTCTCCGTCTCATGGTGGGTGCCAGCATGGCCCTGCTGATTTCCCTGAGTCTGATTGCCTTTGCCGTTGACCGAGGATTCCGCGGCGCGGCTGAGAGTGCTTTGCAGGAAAGGCTGGAATCGGTGGTCTTTCTGATCCTTTCCACGATCGAGCTCGATGAGCAGGGCCAGCCTGGCGTGGCCGATTCCCTGGCCGAACCGCGTCTCGACCAGCCCGGATCGGGTTTGTATGCGGGCGCCGTCACACCCCTTGGTCGATGGCAGTCCAGTTCCCTGGTTGGTGTCGTGACGCCGCCGACTCAATCCCTGCTGCCCAGGAATTCCGAAGACTTTCGCGGCCCGGGTATTGGCGGCGAGTGGTATGGCTACGCGATAGGGCTGGGCTGGGAACAGCCTGATGGAGAAATTATCGACCTGACCATCTGGGCCGCCGAGGATCCGGAACGCCTGGCGCGCACGCTGGCGGGTTTCCGTGGTGATCTGTATCGCTGGCTGGCGCTGGCGGCTGCACTGGTGATTGCGGCCCAGCTGGTGATCTTGCTGCTGTTGATGCGCCCCCTGCGTCAGGTTGCTCAGGAGGTCAGCGACATCGAGGGCGGTGAGAAGAACGCCCTGGATGGACGCTACCCCAAGGAGCTCCAGCCGCTGACGGCCAATCTCAACGCCCTGCTGGCCTCCGAACGGGACAATGCGACCCACTATCGGCAGGCGCTGGCCGATCTGGCCCATGCACTCAAAACCCCTTTGGCCGTCCTGCGAACGCGTTTGGAGTCCGAGCGAGGAGGCGCCCGACCCGAACTCGAAGCCGCATTGAGCGATATGGATCTGATGATTCGTCGCCAGCTAGAACGAGCCGCTCGTTCGACGCGCCGGACCCTGAACCAGCCCGTAGCCATTGTGCCTCTGACCCGCCGACTCGCCGACTCCCTGAGCCGGCTCTACACCGAGGAGCAGGTTAGATTCGAGGTCACCGGCGATCCCACACTCACCGCTCGGATCGACGAACGTGACCTGATGGAGCTGTGCGGCAACCTGATGGATAATGCGGCCAAGTATGGTTCGGGTCGGGTCCGCATCGAGGTCCGAACCGGTGCCGAAGGCTCTCGTTCTCCTGGTGTGGTGATCCTCATTGAGGATGACGGCGAAGGCATCGGAGCCGAGCGATTCGAACGCTTGCTCAAGCGTGGCGAGCGGGGCGACGAGCGACGCGAAGGGCAGGGCCTGGGCCTGTCCATCGCCCTGCAGTTGATCGAAGCCTATGGCGGCAAGCTGGCGTTGACCGATTCCACCCTGGGTGGTGCGGGGCTGCAAATCACTTTCCCACCGAGATAAGCAATGACCGACTCCGCGACTCACCGACTGATCGAGATCATGGCCCGACTGCGCGATCCGAAGACCGGCTGTCCCTGGGATATCGAACAGGACTTTCGCTCGATTGCCTCCTACACCATCGAAGAGGCCCATGAAGTCGCCGAAGCGATCGAGCGCAATGACATGGACGACCTCAAGGATGAGTTGGGTGATCTGCTGTTCCAGGTGGTCTTCCACGCCCGCATGGCCGAAGAACTCGAGCACTTCGTCTACGACGATGTGGCCAACGCGATCGCCGACAAGCTCGTCCGCCGGCACCCGCACGTGTTTGGCGATCAGACCATTACAGATTCAGATGATCAGACGGCGAACTGGGAGCGCATCAAGGCGGAAGAACGGGCGGCCAAGGGTGGGTCTGACGACAGCGCGCTAGCGGGAGTCTCCAGGGGCCTGCCGGCCCTGCGCCGGGCCGTCAAGCTGCAAAAGCGTGCGGCGCGGGTTGGCTTCGACTGGCCCGATACGGGTCCCGTGTTTGCAAAGCTGCGCGAAGAGACCGATGAGCTGGAACAGGCCTTGCGCGCCAATGATCAAGACAACATGGAAGAGGAAGTGGGTGATCTGCTGTTCGTCGTGGCCAACCTGGCCCGGCACATGAAGGTCGACCCGGGCGCGGCCCTGCGCCGCTCCAATCAGAAATTCGAAGCACGCTTTCGTGCCATGGAGTCCCTGGCCCAATCTCGTGGTCTGTCGCTTGATGATCTGGATCTCGAGCAGCAGGACGAGTTGTACGAAGAGATCAAGCAGCAACGAACGGCAAGGGACTGAACAGCGCTCGTTATCTGCCCGAGCTGGCTTGAGCATTGAAGAGTTTGCGGGTATGATTGCCGGCTCGATTTTGTCGGGCCGTTAGCTCAGCGGTAGAGCAGGAGGCTTTTAACCTCTTGGTCGAAGGTTCGAATCCTTCACGGCCCACCATTTCTCCCCCTTACTTTGACGTCTTCCCGTCGCCCCAGCTCCAGCCAGACCGACGTGCATCCTCGCCTGGATGAGGTTCTATTTCGTCATCTGCATTCGACCTGGCAGCAGCCGATTCACGAGCATTCGCGCCAGGCCTTCGAGTCAATCCGTTCGCGCGCTGAATCGGCCGAGGCCCTCGTGTTGGATTCGGGCTGTGGCGTCGGTCAGTCCACAGCCCAACTGGCCGATCGGCATCCCAATGCGCTGGTGCTGGGAATCGACAAGTCCAGCCATCGCCTGGCCCGGTCAAGTCGTGTGCCGGACAACGCCTTGCTGCTTCGCGCGGACCTGACTGATTTCTGGCGCCTGGCGTCGGCTGCGGGCTGGTCTTTGGAAGCGCACTACCTGCTCTATCCCAACCCCTGGCCAAAGGCTGTCCATCTGCAGCGTCGCTGGCATGCGCATCCTGTGTTCCCTGTTCTTCTGGCTCTCGGGGGGCGGCTGGAGCTGCGCACTAATTTCAGAATCTATGCGGATGAATTCCGTCGCGCGCTTCGCCTTGCCGGCGTGTGCGCAGATGAAGTGGTATCGTTCCGCCCGGATTTTCCGATCAGCCCGTTCGAAGCCAAGTACGACGACTCCGGGCATGACCTTTATCGATTGACCGTTCAATTGGAGACTCAAAAATGAAGTTGTCCCTCATTCAGATCACTGGCCTGGCCATGGCGCTGGGTCTCAGCGCCCAGGTCAGCGCCGAAATTCCGCTGGAACAGGCGGCCAACGGTGACCACCGTCCGGCCGAATGGGTTGCGCGTAATTCGCAGCGTCACCCCGTTGAAACCCTGTCCTTTTTCGGTCTCGAGCCGGGTATGACGGTCGTAGAGCTGTCGCCCAGCGGCGGTTGGTATGCAAGCGTGATTGCGCCTTTTGTTGCCAGCGAGGGCCAGTATGTGGCGGCCCACTGGGACATGGAGCAGGAGACGATCCCTGATTTCTATCGCGACGCCTATCAGGCCTTCACCGAGCGTTTTGCCGATGAAGAGACCTACGGCGAGATCGAGATCGTGCCGTTCAACCCGCCCGCGACGGCCAGCCTCGGTGAAGCCGGTTCCGCAGACATGGTGCTCAGTTTCCGCAACGTCCACGGGTGGAACAACAACGACATCCTCGATGACGTGTTGGTCTCGGCCCATGAAGTGCTCAAGCGCGGCGGCGTTTTGGGCATCGTTGGTCATCGCCTGCCGGAAGATCGAGAAGGCGACCCCACGCCCGGCTACCTCAAGCAGAGCTTCATCGTTGCTATGGCGGAATCGCACGGCTTTGCTCTCGAAGCCGCCTCTGATGTGAATGCGAATCCAGCCGATACGGCGGATCATCCCAGCGGTGTCTGGAGCCTGCCGCCTTCGCTGCGCGACGGCGAGGAAACCGCTGATCAGTTTCGTGCGATCGGCGAAAGTGATCGCTTCACCCTGAAGTTCGTGAAGCGTTGATCTGCTGAAGCTGAATGGTGCTCCGGCGTGAGGGGCTGGCCCGTTCCAGCCCTTCACGTCAAGTCTATGGCCACGCTCTAGACTGCCTGCAACTTGAGGCAGTTGCATTGATCATGTCTGATCTGATCCAGCTGGTGTATGCCAGCCGCTCAAATCTACACTCGCACGAAGAGCCGACCGGTATCGAGACCGGCATCGGCCGCATTCTGCTGCAATCTCGCAAGAACAACC
>JBCDLQ010000166.1:0-5697 GCA_039414335.1 Pseudomonadota bacterium
AACCAGCGTGACAGGGAGGCGTGGTAAACCGCCGCAGCTGCCTCGTCAGCCGTGGACTCGGGGCTGAGCTGCATGGCCTCCATCGTTTCGGCGGCCTGAGGCGTCAGGCCATTGTCGACCAACTCCTGGACGTCCTTATCCAGATCGCGGGGACCCAGGCAATAGATGAAGACAAAGACCGCCAGCAAGAACCAGCCCAGGGTTCCGGCCAGGCCAGTCATCAGCCACTTGGCAACAACAGCAGCCAGAACGCAGGTGACGATAAGAACAGCCATGACGGCCCAGGAAGGCTCTGGATTGCGGGCATGGACCCACTGAGATGGCGCAAGCAGAATATTGAACTGTCGACAGTGGCGAACGCCAGTCGCGTAGTGGCTGATCAGCAGTCCGATCAACAGGGCCAGAATGGTCACGACGCTCGCCCTCCCGCTTCAGGCTTGGCTGAGGAGGCTGGGAGCAAGGCGAAGGTCATCAGTGGCCCGACGGTTCAGGCCATGCCGAAGGACGACCCGCAACCGCAGGTGGTCGAGGCATTGGGGTTGCGAATAATGAAGCGAGCGCCTTGGAGACTTTCGCTGTAATCGACTTCAGCGCCCTCAAGATACTGGAAGCTTAAGGGATCGACGACCAGCGTCACGGCGTTGCGCTCGACGGTGATGTCGCCCTCTTCGATGGTCTCATCGAAGGTGAATCCGTACTGGAAGCCGGAACAGCCACCACCGGTGATATAAACGCGCAGCTTCAGCTCCGGATTGGCTTCTTCCAGGATCAACTCCCGAACCTTGGCCGCTGCCGCATCTGTGAAAATCATCTGAGGTGTGTCTGCCATGGTCCGCTCCGGGCCGGTTTCAAACGGATGCGCTCAATTATAGGCCATGGCCATCGCGTCGGGAACGACGGTCCTCGATGGGCCTGCGGTGTGTGATTGAGGCAAAAAAAAGCGGTCCCGAAGACCGCTTCAATGGAATGCCCCAAACCGGAGTGCTCGGCGCGCTGATTATTGAATAAAGAGTTTGGCGCCGTTTAATTTTTGTAAACAAAACGTCATGTGCGCGCTTCTTATACCTGCTGGGCTGGACTGGCGTCAAGTTGGCAGGAGATTTGTGTCCGTGGTGGAGCTGGGCCAGAATAGCGCTTTCCCGACGACCCCCGACCCCCACGCTGCATGCTCTGGCTCAAAGCCTTCCATTTGATTTTTGTCGTGACCTGGTTCGCCGGCCTGTTCTATCTGCCGCGCCTGTTTGTCTATGCCGCCGAGGGTCAAGCGCCGGAAACCATGGCGCTGTTCAAGATCATGCAGCGGCGATTGCTGATGATCACCCACATCGGTGGGGTGCTGGCCGTCGGCTTTGGCCTGGCGTCACTCTGGGCCGCTCCGGGCTGGCTGAGTCAGGGCTGGATGCACACCAAGCTGACGCTGGTTGCCGGTCTGGTGGCGTATCACTTGTACTGCATCCGCATCGTGGGCCACTTCGCTCAAGACAGGAACACGCGATCCTCTCGCTTCTATCGCTGGTTCAATGAGGTACCGGCAATCTTTCTGATTCTCATTATTCTCCTTGCCGTGGTGAAACCGTTTTGATCCATCCGATCGCACGAATCCTCATTCCTCTGGGCTTGATCATCTCCGGCCTGCTGATCTCGCCGTCGGCGCTTGCTGATATCACCGGGCAAGTCATCGACTCGGTCAGTGGCTTGCCCGTGGAAGGCGCACGAGTGCGGGTACAGACCACGACGGGCGACCCGGTGCTGACCGACGCCAGCGGTCAGTTCACGCTAGTCGGTACGCAGCCCCCCTCAAGCGTGGTTACCGCCGTGACGACCTATGATTCGAATCGAGTGATCAACTACATCACCGGCTCGGTCAGCGCAGAAGACGGGGATGATGTGCTCATCACGCTGGATCGCCTGCCCATGAACAACCTGCCCGGCCTCTATGAACCCGGCAATTCCTTTAACTGCTCGGCTTGCCACGCCGACCAGCACGCCGAATGGCAGCAGTCCAATCACTCCAATGCAGGCGTCAATGAATGGGTGCTGGACCTGTTTTCCGGCACGGGCACGCCGGGAGGCAGCAATGGCTACGTTTTCCGCGACACGCACGATTCGGATGACACGGGCTTCTGCGCGACCTGTCACACACCGCTGGCCGACATGCAGGATCCGGGCAACGTGTTCATGGATGAGGTCGGCCTGATCGGCGGTTTGGACGGTGTGACTTGCCTGGCCTGCCACCAGATGGCCGACGTCAACGAAAACGTTTCAGCGCTGCATCACCTGGGCAACACGGAATACCGCTATCCCGACGACTTTGCGACGCCGTTCTGGGTCTGGGGCCCGCTGGACGACATCAGCTTCTCGACCATGCGCGCCTCCTATCAACCGCGTTTCTCCGAGGCACGTTTCTGCGCTTCCTGCCACGAGTACAACAACCCGAACACGGGCGCACCGGGCCAGAACACCTACACCGAGTGGCTGGCCTCGCCCTTTGCCGTCGATGGACCGGATTTCATGGCCTGCCAGGACTGCCACATGCCGGCTGCCAGCGAAGCTGGCCCGATCTCTTCCCTGGGCGGGCAGCCGATCCGAGACGCCAATCAGCGCCGCAGCCACACCTTTACGGGTGCAACACCGACCACGTTGACCGATGCGATCGAACTGGCGATCAACGCCGAGCAGATCGGCGATGAGCTCGTGGTCACCGCCGAGGTCACGAATGCCGGCGCCGGCCACCACTTCCCCACGGGCATCTCCATTCGGAATGCGCTGCTCGTGATCGAGGCAGAAGTCGATAGCCAGGTGCTGACCCAGACCGCCGGTGACGTCATTCCCTTCTATGGCAGTTCAAGCACCGGCGCTACGCCCGATGATCTGGCGGGCCTGCCTGGCAAGGGTTTTGCTCGCGTTCTTGAAGGCCGCATCAATGGCCAGGGCCCCGTTGTGCGCCCCGTGCTATTCATCGACGCCGAGGCCGTGACCAGCGATACGCGAATCCCTTCCGGCGTTACCGACAGCTCGGAGTATCGATTCGATCTGAGTGGCTTGACCATGGACGCTGATGCGAACGTTTCGGCCCGCCTGCTGTACCGCCGTGCCTGGCGCGACACGGTGGTCACGAAGGGTTGGACCACCACACCGACCGGGGGACCGATCGAAATCGAGGTAGGCACGCAGTCGGTCACGCTGCCGATCAGCGGTGCGCCGCCACAACCGACCTTCCCGGTACCGAGCCTTCGCGGGCTTTCGATGATTGCCCTGATGCTGGGCCTGCTGTTGATCGCTGGCAACCTGTATCGTCGCCAGCTCTGATTGCTCTTCTGAGCCGCTGCCCGCCTAGCGCAGACGGGCCAGGTCGCGGGCCATATAGAGCGCGGCGATGGTCCGACCTTCCGTGCAGTCGTCCCGCTGGATCAGCTCATCGAGCTTGTTCAGCGGCCACTTGATGACGTCCAGCGGTTCCGGTTCATCACCTTCGAGACGAGACGGGTAGAGATCGCGGGCGAGGATGACGTGGGTGCTATGGGTCATATATCCCGGCGCCAGCGTCAGGTCGCCGATCTCCGTGAGTTCGCGGGCCGCGAATCCGCATTCTTCCTGCAGTTCCCGATTGGCACCCTGCAGCAGATCCTCGCCCGGCTCCAGACGCCCCTTCGGCAGGCCCAGTTCGTAGCGATGCACGCCGCAGGCGTATTCGCGGATCAGCAGCACATGGTCGTCATCGGGCATGGCCGCAATGATGACCGCACCCAGACCCCGGCTCTGCAGCCGTTCGTAGGTCCGACGCTCGCCGTTGGAAAATTCCAGATCCAGCTGCTCGACCCGGAACAAATCAGCCGGTCGCCGATCGCGACGGGCATGAATGATCGGCAGCGTCTTGTCCTTGAGCTCATCCATGGCGCGAGGATAACAACAGTTCATGAAGCCGCGGACTCGCGGCCAGAATCGACCTGGTCTCCAGACCGATGGGCGCGCCGTCGAGATCTGTGATCACCGCGCCCGCCTCTCGCACCAGCACGGTCAGGGCGGCGATATCCAGAATGTTCACGTCGCTCTCGATGACGCCGTCCTGCGCACCGTCGGCCAGACGATGATAGGAATAGAAATCGCCATAGGCTCGCGACCGGGCGGCTCGCGAGAACAGCTCACCGGCCCAGGACCAGCCCTTACTGCGCGCCAGGCTACGCAGATTGCCAAAACTCAGATCGGCCTCGTCGATGGACGAACACTCCTGACAGCGCACCGCCTGTTCATCGATCCAGGCCCCACGCCCATGCACTGCCCAGGCCACTTCCTCGAAGGCCGGTGCGGAAGAGACACCGAGGACAAGTTCGCCCTCGACCATCAGCGCAATCTGCACGGACCAGAACGGCAGGCCGCGAATGAAACTGCGCGTCCCGTCGATCGGATCGACCAGCCAAAGGACATCACCGTCGCCTTCCTGACCGTACTCTTCGCCGTAAATGGCGTGATCTGGAAAGGCACCTAGCAGGGTCTCGCGAATGGCACGCTCGCAGGCTCGATCCGCCTCGGTCACAGGACTGGCATCGGACTTGCGCTCGACAGCCAGTTCACCCTTGAAATATTGCATGGCGATCCGGTCTGCCCGGGCCGCCGCCTCGCGCGCGACCTGCAGCGCCCGATCAAGATCCATCGACATGATCAACACTCTCCCTTCGTTTTTGCGCTCCGTCCTCGAATCCCAGCCGGCCCTCAAGCTGTAGTCGAACCTGTCCGTCGACCTGTCGCTGGCCCAAGGTACCCAGTTGTGCAGCCAGATCGGGGCGATCCGCCGCAGCCCGTAGCCACAGATCGATACGATAGCGATCGGCGACATCAGCCGCACCCAGCACAATCGTGCCCTGCACCGTGACCGGTGCGACGCTGAGCGATCGGACCCGCGCAACGGTGCGACCGGCCTCGGGCTCGAAGCGGACTTCGATCCGCCCCAGCGATTCCTGGACCACACCAGCCAGACGGGCATCCTCCCAGATCGCCAGCCCCTGGACGTTGGGCATCTGGCCTTCTGACCATCGGACCTGGTCCAGCGCCAGGCTCAGAAAACCCTGTGGCGGAGCCAGGGGCATCCACGCCGCCATATCCATCCGCGCCAGCGCCAGGCGGCCCCCGATGCCGTTCAGATTCACGCCCTCGCCCGGTTGCCATCGACCCTGCAGGCGACTCTCGCTGTCGAAGGCTTCCCAGTTCCAGTGACGACCCCAGCCCCAGCGCCAGGTCAGCGCCATCGGCACCTGACCCGCCTGACGCCAGCGGGCCTGACCGCTCCAGATCGTGCCACTGTACTGGCCCAGGGCCGCAGGTGGATCAAAACGAGGGATGATCAGGCCCGCGGGCAGGGTCAGAATGATCAGAATGAGCAGCGCCAGCAGCGCCGCGATGATCAGCTTACGCATTCTCGCGCAAGGTCACGCGCGCATTGACCTGGCCCTCGCCCTGCGCCCGGTCAGCCGACAGCTGACTGACATCAATCGGATATTGCGCCGACAAGCCTTGCAGCCAGCCCATCATGCGCACGAAGTCCGCCCCACCCAGCCAGACACGAACCTGACCCAGGCGAGATGCGGCCCTCGAAGTTGCGGTTGCCGGAGAGGACGGAGGTGGCGACGAGATCGCCCTCGGCGATGGCATTGGAAATCTCAGGGATGCCCAGCGGGCCTGAATTGCCGATACAAGTGGTGC
>JBCDLQ010000167.1:0-5692 GCA_039414335.1 Pseudomonadota bacterium
GCGGTGCTTTTGTCGAGAATCCCATGCGAGAGGCTTGTTATTTCCCGCCACTTACGAGTACTCTCCGCCTTGTTCAATCGTTGAACGCTCGAGCTTATTGCTCGAAACAATCGAATAGTCAGACTGAATTGGGAAGCCAGCCCAAGGGCGGTAGCGTGCCGGATTCAGTCCTCGCGATTTGGATACTTCAACCCGTTTAACTCTCCTCAGAACCCTGGAGTCCCAACCGGACCTCAGCCAGCGCGCGCTTGCCCGTGAGTTGGGTATCAGCCTGGGCAAGACGAATTACTGCCTGCGCGCATTGATTGACAAGGGTTATGTCAAAGCGGTGAACTTCGGTAGAAGTGACGCTAAGCACCGCTACATCTATCAATTGACCCCTCAAGGCATCGCGGCCAAGGCGAGGATCACCCGGCGCTTTCTTCAGCGCAAGCTCGAGGAGCATGAAGCGCTGCTGAAGGAGATCGAGGAATTGCGAACTGAGGTCCGGGAAACATCAGATGGCTCGGAGTGCTAGCGCCTTGAGTCAGTCATCTGGTGAATCCAGATCCGGGCATTCAGCCTTGAGCCTGTTCGGTCGTTTTTATTCTCATCTATCGTCCGCTCGCAGAAAGCAAGTCCTGTTCACCGTGGTGCTGATGCTGATGGGTTCTGCAGCGGAACTAGTCACAATTGGCGCCTTCGGTCCTTTCGTGGCGCTCATGGCGCAGCCGGAAGCAGCAACCGAGGTGCCCTGGCTTGAGCGTCTGTTGGTTTGGCTCGGTTGGACTGATGTCAGCTCGCTGCTATTACCCATGTCCATCGTCTTTGTGGCGATAGTGACCGTCGCCACGAGCATCCGTCTGCTCTTGATTTTCGCCAATAATCGCCTCGTTTTTGGTGTTGGCCATGATTTCGGTGTCCGGTTATACAGCCTGATGCTCAGGCAGCCTTACGAATTTCACATCGCCAGAAACACAGGTGATCTCATCGCAACAGTCAATAAGGCGCAAATTCTAGTCAACTCACTTCTGCGTCCGATCATCGATGGATTGTCAGCTTTGATTCTTGGCATTGCGATTCTGATCGCGCTCCTGCTGGTAGACGCGGCAACCGCACTCGGGGCAGGGCTTGCATTCGTAGTGATCTACGTTGCGATCATTCAACTGTTTCGCCTCAGGTTGAGGCGTAACAGCGCGATCATCTCTGGCGCTCAGGGCGCCCGAATCCGGTCAGTTCAGGAGGGGCTCGGTGGAATTCGAGATGTCATCCTCGATTCAAGCCAAACCCATTACAGTGCGCAGTTCTCTGAGATCGATTCGCAGCTGAGGCGCGCTCAAGCCACCAATGCCCTTTTGGCTCAGGCGCCGAGGTTCCTCGTTGAGGCGGTCATTGTCGCGCTCATTGTTGCGCTTGCCTATACCTTGTCCCGGCAAGAAGGTGGTTTGCTGTCCGCACTGCCAACACTGGGTGCTCTTGCCTTGGGTGCGCAGCGCCTGCTGCCCTTGATCCAGAGGGTCTATCAGGCTTGGGCGCAGTATTCAGGAAACTTCCACGTCATGGTCGACGTTCTCGAGACATTGGATTTGCCAGCACCTGATACAGCGTTCCAGAAGGCAACCCAGTTGCCTTTTGATCGAGAGATCACGATCAACCAGATGTCCTTCAGATATTCTTCGAGTGATTCGGATGTGCTCCGTGAGATCGATGTCAATGTCCCAAAAGGCAGTCGAGTGGGCATTATCGGCAAGACCGGAAGTGGAAAAACAACTTTGATGGACATTGTCATGGGGTTGCTTACTCCCCAGAACGGCCAAATATTGGTAGATGGGATCAGGGTTGACGAGCGCAATCAAAGCGCCTGGCAAGCTCATATCAGCCACGTTCCTCAACAGATTTATCTGGCCGACGCCTCGATCACCGAAAACATTGCCCTGGGTGTTCCATCCAATCGGATTGACGAAGGTCGGGTTGCTCGAGCAGCCAGCCAGGCCCGAATCGCGGCTTTTGTCGAAAGCCTCAGCGATGGCTACAACACCCGTGTGGGTGAGCGCGGCGTAAGGCTTTCAGGCGGACAGCGGCAACGTATCGGAATCGCCAGAGCGCTCTACCGAAAAGCAGACTTCCTCGTATTCGATGAGGCCAGCAGTGCTCTGGATGTCGAGACCGAACTCGAGGTTATGCGCGCTGTTGACGAACTTGATCCCGAATTGACAGTTCTGATCATTGCTCACCGAGTTCAAACGCTCAGAGGTTGCGATCTGATTCTCAAGCTTGAGCGCGGTCGATTGATTGGGGTGGGTTCTTATGAGGAAATGATCGGTGGTGCCGCTCCGGATAATTCTGGTTGTGAATAGTGTTCCGTTACTCGAATCACCGGAGGATTCATTATTTTAGCTGTCGTTTCGAGACGGTTCGACAAAGCTTCTGAAACCTACATCAGAGACCACGCCCGTTTCATCTGTCCTGGGGAGACGATAATTCTTTCGGATTTCCCTGAGGGCGTGCTTGAGCTGGGATTGCCGTCCTTGACTGATCTGAGGGGAAGTCGGTCACTGACCGGAAAGTTGGGTAAGCTCAAACGGAAACTATTGGAATTCAGAGAAGAATTCTTCGACCCCGCCCTTCGTGATCCAGGCAGGCGCCGGGCCATCGAGTTCCTGCGAAAGAATCGGGTCGAAGCCGTGCTGGCCGAACCGGGTCCCAGTGGCTGCATGATTAGAACTGTCTGCAAAGCAGCAGAGATTCCCCTCTATGTTCACTTTCATGGGCGTGATGCGATCGTGAGAGGTCAATCGAGACGCTGGCAGTGGCATTATAAGACGCTTTTCCGAGATGCGTCTGGGGTCATTGTGCCGTCAAATTATCTGCGTCACGCTATCTTGGGATTGGGTTGTCCAGCACAGAAGATTCATGTTTCCCCCAATGGGGTCGACCCGGCTCCGTTCAAGGCGGCTGATCATGAAGTCGGACGGTTGCTCGCGGTCAGCAGATTGGTTGATGTCAAAGGCCCCCTTTTCACCATAAATGCTTTCAAAGAAGTTCTGAAACGTCATCCTGAATCGATGTTGGATTTTGTCGGTGATGGACCGTTGATGGAGGACTGCAAGGCGCTCGCCAAGCGCCTGGGTATTGAGGATCGAATCGTGTTTCACGGTGCGCTCGAACACTCGAAGACCTTATCACTTTTCAAGTTGGCATCCGTTTTTGTCCAGCATTCCGTCAAGGACTTTGATGGTGCTGAAGAGAGTTTTGGTATCACCTTTGTGGAAGCTGCCTTCAGCGGTATACCCGTTGTTGCAACCCGGAGTGGAGGCATTCCTGAGGTTGTGGTCGACAAGGAGACCGGTCTGCTCGTTGAACAAGGAGACCATGTCGCAATGGCTGCCGCCATTTCCAGTCTTCTTGATTCACCAACGGAGGCCAAGGCAATGGGCGAAAGAGGGCGGTCAAGAGCGCTGGCGCGCTTCACAATGACTGAGTCCAGCGCGAGGCTGCGTAGGTTAATGGGTGTTGCTGAGCCAGTCCGCCATGTTTGAAATAGTCTATCTGGCTTTCGGTTATGAATACCTTTTGATGGCGCTCAATTCAGCTCGATCTGCCAAAGCATTTAATCCTGAAGCGTCGATCACGATCGTCACCAACCTTGGGCTCGATGAGACTGGGCTGAAAAGCGCGTTACCCGGGATAGTGAACCGTTTGATCCTCGTCGACTCGGAATCGATTGATAATCGGCTGTTCAAAACGCGAATCCTTGACTTCACGGAACATGATCGGATCGTTTTTCTTGATTGTGATACGGAGGTCAATGCCGAACTCGCACCTGTTTTTATCGCCATGGGTGAACGCGATTACGCTTGTTCGATCAATGACGTCTGGCAGCGAGAAGAGGTTGATGTTCAAGGGGTGAATATCAGCAGGATTTCACCCATGAACTCAGGGGTCATGTTCTTCAAGAACAATCATCGCGTCAGAGACTTCTTCAATCGATGGCATGTGAATTACAAGCGCCGAGGCATGGGAAGAGATCAGCCTTCATTCTCGGAAACACTGAATTCTGCTGCTGAACTGAGATTGCTGCCGCTGCATTGGAGTTGGAATGCCTTTCCATCGATCTTGAAACGATCTCGACTCAGTCATTCGAGTAAGCCGCAGATCTATCATTATCGACACGTTTGTGAGGATAGGCGCCTGGCCAAACTCGTCGTTGACCTTCATAGGACGGTCCAACAGTTCCTGGATGTCTCCGATCCAATCGGAAGAAGCGATCTTGAAGCCTTTCGGGATGCCGAGAGAGTCTTGAGAAATGAGTTGTTTTGGTTTGCCAAGGACCGTCCCGTCTTGATGAGTTTCCTAATTAGGACCCGAGTTTTCAATTCTCAAACTGTCGGGCACCTGGTTTCCAGAAGGAGCCTGCGGCGCGAAGAGAAGTGACTGAGATGCCTTACCAGAACCCTCCACTTGTACACCGCGAAAGTCTGTCGAGACTGGTGTGCTCTTTGAGACCAGCAAATTTGAAGCCAAGTCAGAGTCTCAGCCAATGGAAAAGCCCTTGACTGGTGAGGCGCTCCTCAGTGATTGCAGGGTGATCTACTGCGCTTTCGGCGCGCCCTATGTCGCGATGTGCCTGAATTCAATAGCCAGCTTGAAAAGGCATACTCCAGATGTCCCTGTAACCGTTCTTTCAGACTTGGAAATTCACCCCGCTTGTCCGTTCTTCGATGACGCTGACTCCTGGGTAAAGCTCGATATAAGCCCCGACCAAAATCGATTGATCAAGACCTCACTGCCGGACTATACGAAAAACACCCGAAACCTTTTCCTTGACTCGGATACGGTTGTCATGAACGACTTGTCGCCGATGTTCAGCTGGCTGGATCGCTTTGATGTTGGAATGGCATTGGTGGCCCGATCTATGAAGGAAAGTCGCCAGCACAATAACGCCAGGATTTTCGGTGGCCGAATCGCTATCGGTGACCGTCCTCATTGGAATAGTGGCGTCATTCTTTTCAGGAAAAATGCTCTCGTCTCGGGCTTCTTCAAAGACTGGAAAGACCGCTTCAGGAATCTAGGGTTGCCTGTTGACCAACCTGCATTGGTGGAATCTGTGTTCGAAAGTGATATTCGATTGCTTTCCTTCGACTATCGTTGGAATGCATCTTATGCCGAGTATGTAAACCCGCGTCTCGGCGAGCAGGTCGCTGTCCTGCACTACACAACTGTCTTTGATCAATGGCTTCGAAAATCGATCCTCGACAAGGCCAGTTTTATCAAGGGGACAGGTCGTCCACTGGAAGTTGCAAGTTTTATCGATCAGCGTATCGCGGACCGAAAAAGGAGAGGGAAGGGCATCAGCTTCTCGAAACGAGTCAAGCGTTTCCTGTTGCAGGTTGCAAGAAGGGAACCCCATGGCTCTTGATGGAGCAACTTGGGTTATCCGACAAACTGGTGAGCGGACCGTTGCATCAAGCCACGCCATTCTACTGAGCTCTGGAGTTCCATCGAGCTGTGTTGAACAAGTCTCCGGCCGCCCCTTCTCCCAGACACTGACGCGCGGACTTGAAGCTGGTCTCAAGGCAAATCGCAGGTGGACATTCTGCATTGATGGGGACGTCTTGATTCGCCCAGCCTGTGCCAGTCGTCTGCTCGAGATAGCTGATGCATTGCCCGAGAAGACTTTCGGCTTTCAGGGCTTTATGTTGGACAAGTTCAC
>JBCDLQ010000168.1:0-5650 GCA_039414335.1 Pseudomonadota bacterium
AAAGCACTGAGGAGCCTGGACAGGCAATTTGCCCTGCCACTGATGGTTTCCGCCATCGGCTGGCTTTGCCTGGCGACATTTGAGGCCAGCTGGCTGCGGTTTGGCGTGTTAATGCATTTTGCGACCTGGTGTGCGCTGCTCAGCGCCGCCCATTCAAGATCAAAGGACTGAGAATGAAATCGAGTGTTGGCAGGGGATTGATCGGCGGCTTGGGACTGCTGATCACGGTTTGGGCAGTGGGTGCACCAGAGAGTCTGGATGATCTGACCCACCTGGGCTACTACGATCAGGTCGACCTGAATCTGACGATCGCAAAACCGGTGTCCGATCCCGTGGTCGCGGGCACGACCGTGGCGCTGGACCTGGTGATCGCCAACAATGGTCAGCTCGATGCCAACGACGTTGAACTGCTGTTTGCCACCGATTCACTGGTAAGAGTGATCGATACGAACTGCCCAGTCTTCAGCGAAACCTTCTGCCGAATAGGCGGTCTTGCCGCAGACAGCTCAGCGATCGTTTCCGTCACCCTTGAAGTCGACCCCGATGCCTTGGGTCGCTCCACGTTCCTGGCTGCAGCGTTATCAGCCGAAGCAGAAGGCAATCCCGGCGATGAGCTTGCCCAACAGGTATTGACCATCATCGAAGAAGCCGATGTCGCCGTCGAGCTGTCCGACGATCCGCTGGTAGTCGGACCCGGCGGCCTGGCGACCGTCTGGCTGAGCGTGCTGAACGATGGCCCCAGCAATGCCTATGGCGTGCGAGTCGGCTTCGATCCCAATGCGTTTTCGATCGAATCCTGGGACTGCTTCTCCTTTGGCAATTTCGACTGCGCAGCTTTTTCTGGCACCGGACCCATCAACCAGAACATCAATATCAGCGCGGGCGGTTCGTTGCTCTACCGAGTGCGCCTGCGAGCACCTATGAGCGAAGGCCTGTTCGGACTGGACGCCAGTGCGGGCTACGGACGCGACACCTTCCCCGGAAACAATACCGTGATGCGCCAACTGCAGATTCAAGACGCCGTGTTCTTCGATCGATTTGACTGAATTGGCCAGCTCTTTCAGAATCAATCGCATTGGCAATCTGAATCTGGGGAACAGCAGAAGTCAGTGTCCAATCGTTTTGGCAAGCGATCACAAGTGCCCCATCGCCCTATGGCATGCTTCTAAGCGTTGCTGTCGAATAGGTAGGGTCTAATCATGATGAAGAAGTTATCTGCATTAGCGATTCTAGTCTTGGCTACTGGACTACTCTCCGGCTGTGCCGAGGAAGAGGTACAAGACGTGACACCCGAACAGTGCGCTGCCTACGGCGGCACCATGACCGAGCGAGGTTGCGAGAAGTCCCTGACGGCCGAAGAATGCGACGCTCTCGGCGGCACCATGAAGGACGGCGACTGCGTGACCAGTGAGGTCTACTACGAGCAGGACTGAGCCACCATGAGCCTCTCTATTCGCCGCAAGCACTGGATCACGGGTTTCCTGCTCGTGTCCATTGCGGTCACCGTGACCGCGTGGCTCAATCGCAATACCTTTCCAGAGACGATGCCATGGGTGCCCGATCTGGCGTTCGAGCCGCGCCAGTCATCCGTCAATGATGCATCGTTCATCACCGAAGCCAACGACGTTCGCTACGAAGTGCAGCCCCTCTACGACTATGAGCTGACGGGCCTGGTCGTATCCTTCAAGCGCTTCACACCTGGAATCGGCCTTCATGAGCGCTGGAACGACTACATCAACGTCGCCGATGTGTGCGTGGTGTGGGGCGAGAATGCCAGCGACATCGATCTGAATCAATTCGATTTCTGGAATCTCGAGTTCACCTGCTACATCCAGACACGGGATATGGCCGCCTGGCAGGCATTCGATCAAGATGCGCTGGCCAACAACCACCTGCTGACGGACAACGCCTACGTTCAGTCGGTCATCGACGATCTGCGCGTCGGCGACATCGTCAGGCTGGAGGGCCAGCTGGTGGAATACGGCGAACCCGGCCGACAAAAACGCGGCACCAGCACAACCCGTACAGACCGCGGCAACGGCGCCTGCGAAACCATCTTCGTCGAACACGCAGCGATCCTCGGCTCGATGAACAACAGCTGGCGCAGCATCTTCTGGTTGGGGGTCTTCGGGATTATTACTGCGCTTATTGCTTGGTTTACCTCGCCAGTCGCAGCGCTGAGATAACACGAATTGACTTCAAAGGCACTTGAGTCTCGCGTGACTTTTTCTAGGTCAATGTCCCTCGAATCGGTCGCCAAAAATACGCTCGATACTGGACAGCTAGTAGACCCTGATTCCCTCGGTGAAACTCACCCAAAGGTCCTCGCCACGGGCAGCGGCCTGGGGGGACAGGGCGTTGGGTTCGGTGCTCAAAATGAGTTCATCAATCTCGGGGTTTCCGGTGGCGTCGTAATCCCGCGCCACGATGGACGAAGCGCTAATGGGCTGATCGACCCACACGACCGTGAATCCGCCGTCACCGTAGACCGCGACGTCGGCTTGATACTGGTTACCCTGAGTCGTCTGATTCACCTGGAATTGAGCACCCTTCGGTGTGCCGTCAGGGTTGAATCGTCGGGCCTGGACACTGGTCCCCGAATCGTCGTCGCCCCCTGAAGAATCGCTGTGCCAGGTAAACACCACATCACCATCATCCGCAACGGCAACCCGGGGCCGCAGCTGGTTGCCCGCCGTTATGTCGTTGACCTGGAACTGAGCACCAACGGTGATCCCCAGGCTGTCGACAAATCTCGCCTGAATACTGTTAAGGCTGTCATCATCACCCGCTGACCCAAAGCTCGCCCGGGTTAGGACATAGGCAGCACCGTTGGGGCTGCCCGTCGGCATGGGATCCATATCGACGCGGCCGTTCGGACGCCCGGTGGAATTGACCGTGTTGGCGTCGCTGAAGGTCAGGGCGCCGATGGTCAACAGACGCGCGCGGTGGATTTTTTCGATGGGCCCTGCTTCCAGATAAGCCAGCGTGACCGTGTCATTGGGTACATCGGGCGCGGCACAGATGCCGTTGAATTGACTGTTCGCACCGGGCACGACGGTTTCGGTGACATTGTCATCGCTGACCTCGAGCTCCGTGTCAAAACCGATACCCGTGGGCCGGGTCGTCAGATGCAGGTATTGCTGGTCGCCAAGACCCATTACAAAGCCCACGCTGCCCGATGACTGTGGCAGGACGCCGCGCGCAAACTCCGGAGGTAACGCCCGCCCCGAAGTGTCAAACCCCAAGCCAAACAGCTGTGCGGGTTGGCTGATGCCTGAATCTTCGGTCAGACTCAGGGTCAGTGAAAGATCGAGATAGAACAGGTTGCCATAGCGCGTGATGTTGGAGGGATAGAGCCAGCGGTTGGAGTCATCGACGATCAGCCGGTTCACAAACCCACCGACCTGCAGCCGAGACGAGCTGGACCAGACCGACTGTGCAAGCGGCAACAATAGAAGGATCCCTGCCAGTAAAACTCTCGATTTCACGATGTTTCTCACCAAGACCTGACCCTGGAAACATAGCACGGCCTGCTTCAACGGCCATTGGGGTCGATCGTGGAGTGACTTAGCAATCTAGCCTTTGAAAAGCCGACTTCTCAGAAAAGGGATGAATTGCCATAGCCACCCGATCGACTATAAGCTCCAGTAGCGGGGACTTTCTTGCGGGGCGAGCGAGACTCATCCCGTCCATTCAGCTCAAGGAGTCAAACATGAAAGGCAGTCGATATAATCTACAGGGTTTAGCCTTCCGAACGCTTACAGTCTTTTTACCCTTGGCATTTTTTCTAACGGGTTCTCAGAGTGTTATCGCTCAGGATTTAGTGGGGGCTGGCCAGCGAAACCAAGATAGCGAGTCCTCAACACAAGGCCCAGCACCGGTCTTCCTTGTGAAGAGAGAACAGTTCGGCACGACCCGTGTGGTTGAGCTCCAAACGTTTCAGGCAGATGAAGTCGACCCATACTTCTTTATCGCCGACGATCAAATGCTGGTCAGCAAAGTGTATTTGATGAATGGAACGTTTGTGGATCAGACCTTCAATACTGGTGGTGTAGAAATCATAACCAACTCAGGGTTCTTACAGTATTTCTATCTGGATAGTTACACACGCCAAGAACATACCTTCGACCCGCCACTCCTGCTTACCCCAGGTACAAGAGTCGATTTCTTCGGTCCAGGCCCCAGCACCGGCGCTTACCTTCAAATCACCCTGGTCGGGACGGTGGACCCCGAGGTCTTTGCTGATCGATTCGAAGACGGCGCGAATGCCGCCAATGATTCGGGTGAAGACTGACAAGTCCCTGTTCGGATCGAGGGCAGTTTTTGCCCTCGATCCTTCACCTCTCCGACGGGATCCAAATGGCGGGAATACCCGAGACGCCGTTGATTTGGACGTTCTAATCGGCGAACATCTTCGCCTGCATTGGTGCTCTTAGATCCAGCTCTGGATGGAGTCGAAGTCGATAGTTTGGATTGGCCCGATGGCAGCCCGGCTTTCGTGCCCCATCACTTCCAAGGCGTGACGAGGTATTTCTCACCGGTTTTCATCGAGCGATAGTCGGTTACGGCATCCTTGGTCAGCATCTCCTCCAAGTCGACCTTCTTCTTGTAGTGGCTGGCAAAGGTCGTGGTCAGGTTCTCCAGCACGCGCCGGCGCATCCGACCCACGGTTTCCATACCGGCGTTTTTTATGAATGGGAACAGCAGCCAGCCAGACAGCGTCCAGCCAAAACCATAGCTCGGCGTAAGAATAGTGGGACTAGGGTCCAGGCGACCATAGATGAACATGCGCTTTTGCTGGTTGGAGCCATAGCGCGAGTACTCGGTCATCTCGGCGGCAGCAACCTGTTCCATCGCCCGGAAAGCGCTGTCCACCGCTTTCCCACCACCGATCGGATCAAATCCATAAAAGGTGCTGGTGTCATCGATCGCGGACTGGAGCTGGAGCATGAAATCGTCATCCGACGAGTTGACGACATGGCTCGATCCAGGTTCCTTCAGCAGTTCGACCTGCTCCGGCTTCCGCACGATATTGACAAGCCCTATACCGTCTTCCTTACAGATGCGGGTCAGCATCAGGCCCAAGTTGGACGCGCCAACCGTATGGAGAATGGAATTTTGCTGGTCCATCTTTGCGGTTTCGATAAAGCCGAGCGCGGTCATCGGATTGACAAAAGCGCTCGCGCCGTCCTCGGCCGAATAATCACCCAACGGCAGGCACATAGCGGCATCGACCACACAGTATTGGCTGTAAGCATTGCCAGGCACACACGCGACGCGTTGTCCAACGAGTGCCTTGGCCATGTCACTGTCACCGGCGGCAACAACAGTGCCTGCACCTTCGTTGCCGGCCGGCAGCTTCAACCCGTGGCGCGACTTGAACGCGCTGTTAAAGGGCTCCGGCATCGTAGCCACGTATCGGCCTTGCGAATAGTCTGCACCTTCGAGATCAGCAGCACCCACCAAAATGGCCAGATCCGACGGATTGATCGGTGCCGCCTCCATTTTCACCAGCACCTGATTGCCGGTCGGGTCCGGAAAGACCGTGTCTTCGATCGCGACGGTCAGTCTTCCATCGCTCTCCAGCGTCGTGAATAGCTGCTTGCCGTTGGTGCTCATATTTGATCCTCAGGGGTGTGTTGGACCGGCC
>JBCDLQ010000169.1:0-5643 GCA_039414335.1 Pseudomonadota bacterium
CGCCGATGGGCTGAATGGTCCCGATGGGGAAACACTGCTGAATGTGAGTAGCGACAACGCGACGATTGATGCAGCGGTCACGACCGTCCGTATGCAAACCAGTCCTCTCTTCGGAAATTCCTATTTCCTGGTTGGCCAGAACTCCGCTGATCGCGCGTTTGAAATCGAGCAGCTGGGACCGACTGACTATCGACTGCTTTTGTCAGGTAGCAGCATTGTTTTGGACGGAGATATCGACGTATTGATGGAGGGAAGTGAGACACTGCAATTTACGAACATTGCCGCAATCGAGGCGACGGGGACAAACGCGGATTTCGACTTCCAGTCGTCTCGGAGCTTCAATGTACAACTGGGGAACGATAACTCAAGTGCTGAAGCCACGGCTTTCCGAATCCTGGACAACACCGGCGTATCCCGCCTGCGCTTTTTCCCTGATACGGGTAACCTCGGCATCGACGGCACGCTGACCCAGATGTCTGATCGCTATCGCAAGCATGATATCAAGCCGGTTGAGCCGCTGCGGGTCCTAGATCGAGTGTTGAGTCTTGAGTTGTCTGAATGGTCCTACCTGGAGCAGCAGACCCGCCACCTCGGACCCATGGCGCAGGACTTTCATGCCGCCTTTGGGCTGGGCGAGAACGACACCAGCATCGCTTCGGTCGATGCGGATGGCGTGGCGCTGGCCGCGATCCAGGGATTGGCGCAGCGAACCGATGACGATCTGGACGCCTTGCTGACTGAAAACGAAACGCTGTCAGAGCAAGTGACAAGCCTGCAGCAGCGGGTAGCGACGCTGGAGACCCGTTTGGGACAGCTCGAACAACTACTCTTGCCCGCCGCCGGCGTCGAATCTGGAGTCGTCCGATGAGCACGTTCAAGCCCCCATCGGTCAAGATCAGGTCTTCAGTTCTCGCCGCGCTGCTGTGTGCCGGTCTGACACAGTCTTCGCTTGCGGAATCGATTGACCATCGAGTGACGCTCTCTGGAGGACTCTCGCAGGACTATGCGGCCAATATCGTGGTGGTCGCCAATCGTGACCCGGCTTCGATGGAGCGAACAGGGCAGTTCATTCTGATGCTGCGCGACCCCTCGGAGCGAAACCGACAGGTGCAGCTGGCGATGATCGATCCCGCGACACCGGCTGGCACCTACGAACTGGTCCGGGTGGACGACCCGCAAAGCGATCGCATCCAGGCCTGTCTGTTTCTCAACAGTGCTCGACCGACGGCTTTTCGCCGCCAAGACATCCATTGCGATATCGAGTCTGGGGTCTTGAACCTCACAGAGAATACGGCAGCCGGTGTCTCCGGTGATTTCAGCTTTCGCGTGTTGAGAAACAACGCGGCGCCGATTGATGTGGCGG
Source organism: Pseudomonadota bacterium (assembly GCA_039414335.1). Lineage (GTDB taxonomy): Bacteria > Pseudomonadota > Gammaproteobacteria > Xanthomonadales > Wenzhouxiangellaceae > Wenzhouxiangella. The sequence continues at coordinate 1,364 of JBCDLQ010000169.1, forward strand.
GCTACTTCACGACCGTCCGGCCGCCGCAGGAGCTGCGTCCATGAATCTTAGACCCAAGACAGTCCTCGGATCGATGACATTGGTCATCGCCATACTCGTCAGCGGCCAGTCCTTGGCTGAGGCCGTCGACGTCCCAGAGAAGTCAGGCACTCAAGGCGGTGCGCCCGAGTACACGCTGCGACGATCGACCATCGACAATGGCGGGAATCGCGTGACGGGTGCGGTCTACACGCTAACGGCCACGATTGGACAATACGACGCGGCCTTTCCCCGTATTGGAGGCAGCTATCAACTCCGGCCAGGTTTCTGGGTCTCCGGTGAGTCCTTGCCGCCAGGCGATGTGATTTTCGTCGACCGATTCGAAGGCCGGCCATAGCTTATTCGACAACTCCTTTCTGCAAGCTGATGGCGTTGGCCCTAATGCCAAGCGGTGCTGGCTCAGCTTGCCGCCCAGAAAAATAACTCTCCATCATCACTGCCGCCGACGATGGCCTGGCCTTGTCCATCAATCATCATCGGCCAATTCATCTTGATTGTTGGAACGGACCAGGTGAGCGTGCCGCTGGTGTTGTCGAACAGGTAGAAGTGGCCGGCGCTCTCTTCCACGTGGGTTTTGTTGGCGGGCTTGCCGTCGGTTCCGGTGATGTAATTGCAGCTGCTATCAAAGGATATTCCGGGATTGACTCCGTACTTCGTTTCCTGCCTCCAATTGACTTGTGCTTTGTAGCCGCCGTCGGATTTGACCGACGTCAGAGAGATGATGGCGCCACCGTTCGCGTCGGATGGGTCTGTCCCCGTAGAGGTCGGCAGGTTGACACCGAGGGCAACCTGAACAGCCGTGGAATCGGAGCCACCGATTGCAATTCCATAGGAAATGACAACGTTTTCTGGTTGGTATCGCCAGGTTGGGGTATCGCTTGCGGTGCCTTGATAGCAGACGCAACTGCCGTCATGGAGGCTGCCACCCCAGGCGCTACCGTCGTCGGTGATGGCCACTCGCATCACGCCGACGTTGAAGGACGTTTCGTAAGGAGTCAAAAACCCTGTATCGCCAACATCCAAAGAGATCAACTGACCCGACGTGCTGTCATTCGCACCCCAGGAGATGGCGCCGAGGACGGCGCGAGTCCCGGTCTTGTTGATCATGACGCTTTCAACGCTGGCGCCTGCACTCGCATCATGGCTGTCCAATTGGGTAAAGGGGTTCAGCGCTGTGCGAGCAAACAAAACGATCGTGTTGCCGTAGCAAGCGACGAGGCGCGTTCCGTCGCCGCTCAAGCTGACCTGATTGATTCGACCAGGCGTTGTGATGTCGAGCAAAGGCACCAGCCGCATGGTGTTCGGTGGACCGGGATTGTATTGATAGGCCTTTAGAAAGCCTTGGTTTTCCGAAAGCTGGCCGCCAGCCGCAACGGTCGAGCCATCGTCACTGATTGCGACCCAATAAACGCCATGCTCGATCGGGTGATCGGAAACGGGAATCGACCAGAGCAGGTCCCCAGACGAGGCATAACAGTTGATGATGTAAATTCCGAGAGAGCCTTGCTTTGACTCCAGCCATGTCCCGCAAACCACCAGGCTGCCGTCAGGCGTGATCGCGCAGGTGTTGATCTGCTGGCCGGAACTGGGAACACAGTGCCACTTTGGCGTTGATGGAATGGTGGACGACATCGTGATCTCTCGACTGAACGAAGCTGGAGTTTAGCAGCCAAAAGAGGCGATAAGTTTGTGGGCTCCTATTGGATGCCAGTTAAGGGAAATTGCCTTAGCGATTTGCTATCGTCGATCGAGAGACACTGAGGGTAATCGGCGAATGCGATTCTGGCGTAAGGGCCAAATCGCAAGATGCGAGAGGAGGAGCGGATTTGCTGACGAAGGACCGATTGTCCCGGCTATGCCGTGCGCGGGACCTGTTGCGTGATCTTGACCACGCGGAGTTGTCGATCGCTGATGTAGCTCAAGCGATTGCCCTGTCCCGTTTCCACTTCATTCGGCAGTTCAAGGCCGTTTTTGGCGAGACGCCCGCCCAGTTCCGGACGCGCGAGCGACTGGAAGCTGCCAAACGACTTCTCGTCGAAGGTAACGAAACCGTCACTGACATCTGTATGACCGTAGGATTTACAAGTCTTGGCAGTTTCAGTGCATTGTTCGCGGAGCGAGTCGGGCAGGCACCGACTGCTTATCGCAAGGAGCTGGATGGCGACTTTGCGTCACTGCAGCCCCACTGTCTGATGCTGCTCCGTGAAGCCTGGTCGGCAGATTCGCAATTCTCAAGAAGCCAGAAAGCCTGACGCTGAGCTATCTTGGATGCTCAATTGGAAATGAGAGCATCCTATGAGAATCAAACTGTCAGGTATCTACGTTGACGACCAGCAAAAGGCGCTGGATTTTTACACCGAGGTTCTGGGTTTCAAGAAGAGCCAGGACATTCCTGTCGGTGAATTCCGATGGTTGTCGCTGGTCTCCCCAGAAGGCGGTGATACGGAGCTGTCGCTGGAGCCCAACGCGAACCCGATCGCAAAAACCTATCAGGATGCCTTGTTTGAGCAGGGGATCCCGATCAACGCTTTTGAAGTCGATGATGTGGACGCTGAGTTTGCTCGCTTGTCCGAGCAGGGCGTTGCTTTTACCACCGAACCCATGAAGGCGGGCGAAGTGAAGCTTGCCGTATTCGCTGACACCTGCGGGAATCTGATTCAGATCTATCAACGTCAAGTCGCTTGACTGGCTTGCCCCAAGGAGAACTTACTTAGTCAAGGCGTCGGGCAAACAGGTCGTACTGATCGGAACCGGTGATTTCAACGTCGATGAAATCACCGGTTTCCACCTCGCCCGGATTCTCGACAATCACCTGGCCATCGATTTCCGGCGCGTCGCCATAGCTGCGAGCAATCGCGACGTCGCCTTCGACCTTGTCGATGACGACGGGCTCCGTACCGCCCACGCGATGCGTCAGTCGCTCGGCGCTGATCTCTGATTGGACCTGCATGAAGCGCTGCCAGCGTTCGTGCTTGAGTTCGTCGGGAACCGGATCAGCGAGTTCGTTGGCGCGGGCACCTTCGACGGGGGAATACTCGAAGGCACCGACACGATCCAGTTGTGCTGCTTTCAGCCAGTCCAGAAGTGCTTCGAACTCCGACTCGGTTTCTCCGGGGAAGCCGACGATAAAGGTGGAGCGAATGACCAGTTGCGGGCACTCCTTGCGCCAGTTTTGAATCCGATTGAGCGTGTTTTCCGAGGCGGCTGGGCGTCGCATGGCCTTGAGGACGCGCTGGCTGCCGTGCTGAAAGGGAATATCCAGGTAGGGCAGGATGCGGCCTTGATTCATCAGGCCGGTCAGCTTGTCCACGTGGGGGTAGGGGTAGACGTAGTGCAGTCTGACCCACGTGTCCAACTCACCCAGCGCGTTGGCCAGATCGTAGATGCGCGTCTCGTATTCCTCGTCGCGCCAGTAGTCGGTCTGGTATCGCAGATCTACGCCGTAGGCGCTCGTATCCTGCGAGATCACCAGCAGCTCACCGACGCCGCGCTCGACCAGCGCTTCAGCCTCGCGCATCACCATGCCCAGGGGGCGGGAGCGCAGCTTGCCGCGCATGTCTGGGATGATGCAAAAGCTGCACTTGTGATTGCAACCCTCTGAAATCTTGAGGTATGCATAGTGCTTTGGCGTCAGTTTCAGGCCGCCAGCCGGTACCAGATCGATTCGGGGGTCATGCGGACGCGGCAGATGTTCATGGACCGATGACATCACGGCATCGGCCTGATGCGGGCCGCTCACACCGAGCACCTTCGGGTGGATGCTGGTGATTTCCTCGGGCTTGGCACCCATGCAGCCCGTGACCAGCACCTTGCTGTTGGCGCTCAACGCTTCACCAATCGTTTCCAGTGACTCGGCCTTGGCCGAGTCGATGAACCCGCAGGTGTTGACCACGACCAGATCGGCGTCTTCGTACTGGGGAACCAGCTCGTAGCCCTCGGATTTCAGACGCGAGACGATCTGCTCGGAGTCAACCAGGGCCTTCGGGCAACCCAGGGACACGAGGCCAACGGATGGGTTCTGTTTCGGGGAAGTGCTCATCGCGGCATTTTACCTTGGCTTGACGATTCGAAGATCAAAAGCCTCTCGCAAGGGCGCGAGGGCGCAGAGGACGCAGGGAAGAGAAAGAAACTCAGGGTTTTTAGTACTTGTATCCGGTGCGAACAGGCCTGTGCCTAGGAAAACAGAATCCCGCTTTTCCTTTCGCCCTTTTCTCCCCAGCGCCCTTGCGAGAGGCTTTTAG
>JBCDLQ010000170.1:0-5633 GCA_039414335.1 Pseudomonadota bacterium
CTGGCACATCGCCGAAATCCTGAAGGACAAGGGCATCAAGGACGACGTGCCCGTTCAGCGCGTCGTGTTCTCCGAAATTACCAAGAGCGCGATCCAGAAAGCCATGGATGAACCGCGCGCGCTGGCCGGTTCCCTGGTCGATGCGCAGCAGGCGCGACGTGCGCTGGATTACCTGGTCGGCTTCAATCTCTCGCCGCTGTTGTGGAAGAAGGTTCGACGCGGACTGTCGGCCGGTCGCGTTCAGTCTCCGGCCCTGTGCATGATCGTCGTGCGCGAGCAGGAGATCGAAAAATTCGAACCGCGCGAATACTGGACCATCGAGGCTGACCTGGGCGAAGCCGAGGCGCAGCAATTCTCGGCGAATCTCGTCAAGCTCGACGGCAACAAGGTCGAGCAGTTCGACATTACCAATGAAGACCAGGCCAATGCGCTGCGGCAGAGCATCGAGAAGGATGCCGATGGCCAGTTCAAGGTCGCTCGCATCACCAAGCGCCAGCGTCGCCGTCGGGCCCAACCGCCCTTCATCACCTCCACGCTTCAGCAGGAGGCGGCCCGGCGCTTGCGGTTCACTACCCAGCGCACGATGCGGATCGCCCAGCAGCTTTACGAAGGCGTGGATATCGGTGGCGGCAACCAGGGCCTGATCACCTATATGCGAACCGACTCGGTGGCCCTGTCGAATGACGCACTTAGCGACATTCGCGGCGTGATCGTCGAGGAATACGGCGCCGATCTGCTGCCTGAGAAACCGAATTTCTATCAGTCGAAATCGAAGAACGCCCAGGAGGCGCACGAAGCGATTCGACCCACCTCGGCGAAGCTGACACCGATCCAGCTGAAAGATCACCTGTCCGAGGACCAGTACCGGCTCTATCAGCTGATCTGGAACCGGGCCGTGGCGAGCCAGATGATTCCGGCCGTCTACGACACGGTCAGCGCGGAATTCGACGTCGGTTCAGCAACCTTCCGCTCCTCCGGCTCGACCCTGATCCAACCCGGTTTCCTGAAGGTTTACCAGGACGCCCAGACCGAGAAAGACAACCGCCTGCCGTCCCTGAACGAAGGTGACGTGGTGGCCCTGGAACAGATTCGCGGGGAGCAGCATTTCACCGAGCCACCGCCCCGCTACTCTGAAGCCAGCCTGGTCAAGGCACTGGAAGAGCACGGCATCGGTCGTCCGTCGACCTATGCCTCGATCATCCAGACGCTGAAGGATCGCGAGTACGTTGATCTTGAGAATCGCCGCTTCACGCCGACCGCAACCGGTCGGGTCGTGGCGACCTTCCTGATGAATCACTTCGACCGCTACGTGGACTACGACTTCACCGCGCGACTAGAAGACGAACTTGACGCCATCTCTCGCGGCGAGCAGGACTGGGTCCCGCTGCTGCGCGAATTCTGGCAACCCTTCATTGACCGAGTGCAGGAGAAGGAAGAGACCGTCAGCCGCCAGGAAGCTCAGCAGGCGCGCGAACTCGGCACCGATCCCAAGTCCGGCAAGCCGGTCATCGTTCGGCTTGGTCGTTATGGGCCCTTCGCCCAGATCGGTCAGGCCGAGGACGAAGACAAGCCGGCCTTCGCCGGGCTGCGCCAGGGCCAGAAGATGGATACCATCACGCTGGAAGAGGCCCTGGAACTGTTCAAACTGCCGCGGGCCTTGGGCGAAACGGCAGAGGGCGAACCGGTGCAGGCCAATATCGGCCGCTTTGGACCCTACATCCGCTATGGCGCCCGGAACTTCGTCTCCCTCAAGGAGATCGATCCTCATGATGTGACGCTGGAGCAAGCTTTGGAGCTGGTGGCAGCCCACAAGCAGATGCTCAAGGACCGCATCATCAAAACATTCGAATCCGAGGGCATCGAGATTCTCAAGGGTCGCTATGGACCGTTTGTGACCGACGGCAAGCGCAACGCCAGCGTGCCGAAGGACGTGGAACCTGAGTCCCTGGACCTCGAGCAATGCAAGAAGATGCTCGACGAGGCCCCGCCCAGAGGCCGTCGCGGCAAGTTCGGCAAGAAGAAGGCCGCCAAGCAGAAGACGAGCAAGAAGAAGGCCAGCAAGAAGAAACGCTCGAAGAAGAAGACCAAGAAGAAAGCCAGCAAGAAGAAGACCGCAACGACCTGAAGCGGTCTCTCCCATTCGATCAGCAGGAAATCACCGTGACGGATTCCCGAATTGACGACGTCAAGGCCTATCTCACCGGCCTGCAGGATCAACTGTGCGCGGCCTTCGAGGCCTGTGATGGCCGGGGCCGATTCAAGGAGGACGCGTGGGATCGCCCCGAGGGCGGTGGAGGCCGCACGCGCGTTCTCGAAGGCGGTGCCGTCTTCGAAAAGGGCGGCGTCAACTTCTCGCACGTACACGGCGCCTCGCTGCCGCCAGCCGCCAGCGCCCGCCGCCCGGAACTGGCCGGGCGCAGTTTTCAGGCGCTGGGCGTCTCTGTGGTCATGCACCCGATCAATCCCTACTGCCCGACCAGCCATGCCAACGTGCGCTACTTCGTCGCACAGAAGGCGGGCGAGCCTGACGCCTGGTGGTTTGGTGGTGGCTTCGATCTGACCCCGGTCTATCCCTTCGACGAGGACTGCCGCGAATGGCATCAGCGCGCTGCCGATCTATGCCGGCCCTTCGGTGAAACGGTATATGCGGAACACAAGCGCTGGTGCGATGAATATTTCTACCTGAAGCATCGCGACGAGACGCGCGGTGTTGGCGGCCTGTTCTTCGATGATCTGAACCAATGGGGCTTCGATGACAGCTTTGCCTACCTGCGTGCGGTCGGCGACGGCTACCTGGCCGCCTACCCTCCGATCGTGGATCGCCGCAAGGCCATGGACTACAGCGAGCGCGAGGTGGATTTCCAGCGCTATCGCCGGGGGCGCTATGTGGAGTTCAATCTGGTGTTCGACCGCGGCACCCTGTTCGGCCTGCAGTCCGGTGGGCGCACGGAATCCATCCTGATGTCTCTGCCCGCCGTGGCCCACTGGCGCTACGACTGGCAGCCCCACGCGGGAAGCGCCGAGGCCCGACTCGCGGACTATCTCAAACCTCGCGACTGGATCCAGACGGACTAGGCGCCCAGCTCCCGCTCAATGGCAACGGCCAGCGCCCTCAAGCGGGCAAAGTGACGACCACCCGGAGATGGCGGATTGGGGTTGGAGGTCATGACGATGGTCAAGCCGGATTCAGGCAGTACAAACAGGGCCTGGCCGCCATAGCCGCGTCCGTAGTAGGCCCGTTCACCGGCCAGCGTGGTGATGAACCAGCCGTAGCCATAGTCGTCGCCGGACCAGGGTGAGGTGCCATAGGCCGTCCAGGAAGCCTGCACCCACTCTGACGACAGAACGCGCTGACCATCGAGCACGCCACCCTGTCGATAGAGCTCGCCGATCCGGGCCAGGTCGCGCGGGCTGATATGCATATCATTGCCGCCGAAGCCAACGCCCTGGGGATCATTCGGCCAATAGCCCAGAGAAACGCCCAGTTCGCCCAGCCAGCGACGAGCCACGCTGCGGCTGGATCGGCCGCTGACATCCATCAAAACGGCGGACAACAAATGGCTGGGGCCAGTTGAATAGATCATTCGGCCACCGGGCACATCGAACATTGGTCGGTTGAGCACGTGGGCCACCCAATTCTCGCTCTGCACCCAGCGACCATAGCTTCGACCTGAGGTGCTCTGCAGACCCGCGCGCAGCGACAAGGCGTGAGCAACGGTAATCAATTCACTGCCCGGCGTCGCGTCGGCGGGGTAACGATCACCGATCAGTTCAGGCAGGGGCTGGTCGGCATCGTCAATCAAGCCGCGGTCGATGGCCAGTCCGATCAACAGCGACAGCACCGTCTTGGAGACCGACTTCATGTTGGCGACCTGGTCCAGCCCATCACCGCCCTGAACGTGCTCCAGCACGGTCTGGCCGTCCTTGAGCACCAGCAAGGCATGCAGGCGATCGGTACTGCGAGCCTGATCCACGATCGCCTCGACGGAAGCGCTTGCGGGCGCTGAGATGAACACGAGTCCGAACAAGAGGATGAGGTATGTGGCTGTTTTCATGGCCGCAGGCTAGCGAGTGCGCGTGAAGGCAGGATTCGGGTTGTTGCCAGGAGCAGCTGCCCCTACCCTGAGGCCATGAAGGAGAACAAGACCGACTATCAACGTATTGAAAGCGCGCTGACCTGGATCGAGAACCATTGGAGGGACCAGCCGGCCATTGGCGAAATCGCCGCTGCTGTGGGCTTGTCCGAGTCCCATTTCCATCGCCTGTTCCGTCGCTATGCCGGCATCACGCCGAAACGCCTGATCGAGTTTCTGACCGCCAATCACGCCCGAACACGCCTGATGGATTCGGCCAGTGTTCTCGAAGCCGCACTTGACAGCGGCCTTTCGGGACCCGGCCGCCTCCACGACCTGATGGTGAACGTCGATGGCGCCACACCGGGGCAGATCCGCCGATCAGGCGCCGGCATGACCATTCGCTTCGGCCACCATGAAGGGCCCTTCGGCTGCTGCTTGATTGCGCAAACGGAGCGCGGTGTCTGCAGCCTGGACTTCATTGCATCGTCTTCGTCGACGGCGGCCCGTGAACAACTGCAGCGCCGCTGGCCTCGAGCGTCCGTGATCGAAGACCAGACGGCCACGGCAAAGACCCTGTCCGCCATCCTGACCAGCCTGACCGACCCTGCGAGCAGGCCTGCCCTGGATATCCAGGGCAGCAATTTCCAGCTGCGAGTCTGGGATGCGCTGCTGCGACTGCCTCACGATGCCTTGATCAGCTACGGCGATCTGGCCAGGGCGCTGCAACAGCCGGGCGCTTCGCGCGCGGTCGGCACGGCCGTAGGCGCCAATCCGGTCCCGCTGCTCATCCCCTGCCATCGCGTGCTGCGCCAGAACGGTGCCTTCGGCAATTACTCAGGAGGCGAGTTTCGAAAACGCGCGATTCTGCTGTGGGAGTCGGGGCATAGGGAAGCCGGAGCGTTCGCCAATGCGGGTTAGCGACCGAAATCCGAGGCAAGTTCTACGCGGTTTCGTCCGCTGCGCTTGGCGCGATAGAGTGCGTTATCAGCGGCCCTGATCAGGTCTTTGGCGGTTACCCCGTCGCGCGGCATGACCGAGGCGCAGCCGGCCGAGGCCGTCATTGCCGGCATCGCGTGGACACCGGTCTGCGTCGATAGATCGGCGATCGCCTGGCGCATGGCTTCAGCCATCTGGCCGACGGACTCCAGCGTCGCACCCGGCAGCAGAACAACGAATTCCTCGCCGCCGTAGCGAGCAACCAGATCATCGGAACGATGCACGGAAGCGACCAGCGCCTGGGCGACATAGCGCAGCGCGTCGTCGCCAACCTGATGACCGTGGGTGTCGTTCAGCTGCTTGAAGCGATCAAGATCCAGCATGAGGAGGCCGAGCGGCGTCCCTTCCGCTTCGGCCTTTTCCCAGGAACGCGCCAGGTGTTCGTCGAAATATCCCCGGTTGGCCACGGCCGTGAGACCGTCGATGCGTGAGGCGCGCTCGACCTCATCCAGCGCTCGCTCCAGCTGCAGCGTTCGTTCACGGACCTGTTCAGCCAGCCACTGTTCTCGCTGGCGATGGCTGCCCAGCCAGTAGCGCAGCACCAGGATCAGAATGGTGAGC
>JBCDLQ010000171.1:0-5629 GCA_039414335.1 Pseudomonadota bacterium
GTGTCGCCCCAGGAGAAGCAGCTCTACCGCCAGTCCATGGTGACCAATTCACCCGACAACGTCACCCGTATTTCAGGTCGCTCAGGCTGGCACGAGATCCGCATGGACCGCGCCGCTCAGGTCTACGTCAACACCTATTCCAACACGAATCAGCCGCCGCAGCTGTCCCTGCACTCGGCCGATGGGGAGCGCATCGCGTGGCTGGTGGAGAATCGAGTTGACGACGACCACCCCTATGCGCCCTTCCTTAATGCACATCAGCCGACCGAGTTCGGTCATCTGACCGGCCCTGATGATCAGAGGCTGTACTACAGCATGATTCGCCCGGCGAACTTCGACGAGTCGCAACAGTATCCGGTGTTCCTGTACGTGTATGGCGGCCCGACCCATCGCCTCGCCACGGATACCTGGGGCCGTCGCGGTCTGATCAGCCAGTACATGGCGCAACAGGGCTATGTGGTGTTCAGTCTCGACAATCGAGGCATCGAACGCCAGGGTAAGGCCTTCCAGGATGCGGCTTACCTGAAGCTGGGTCAGATCGAAATGGTCGACCAGATGGTCGGCGTGGAACATCTCAAATCCCTGCCCTTTGTCGACCCGGATCGGATCGGCATCTTCGGCTGGAGCTACGGTGGCTACATGGCCCTGATGGCCGCCGCCCAGTACCCGGGCGAATTCGCCGCCAGCGTGTCCGTTGCTCCTGTGACGGACTGGGCCCTGTACGACACCCATTACACGGAACGCTATCTGTCGACGCCGCAGGCTGCACCGGAAGCCTATGAAAACGGCAACGTGCTGACCTATGCCAATGCGATCCGTGACCCGCTGCTGCTGATTCACGGCATGGCAGACGACAATGTCCTGTTCACGCACTCCACGATGCTGATGCAACAGCTGCAGGAGCGCGCCATCCCCTTCGAGCTGATGACCTATCCGGGCGAGAAGCACGGCATTACCGGCAGCGGCCAGCGGGTTCACGTCTATCAGACCCTGACCGACTTCATGCACCGTCAGCTCAAAGGTGACCGATGAGTAAGCCCTCCCCCGTGTACGCCCTGTATCAGAAGTTCCTGCGCTTTCCGGCTGGAAAGTGGTTGTTCTCGCGAGTCTTCAGTCAGAAGGCGCCCTACTTTGCAACAATTGGCGCTAACTTCACCGAACTGCGACCGAATTTCTGCGAAGTTTATCTTCGCAAGCGTCGCAAGGTCCACAACCACATCAAGACCGTGCATGTGATCGCGATCTGCAACGCCATGGAAATGGCGATGGGCGCACTGGCCGAGTCCACCATTCCTTCGCATCTGCGCTGGATTCCCAAGGGCATGTCGCTGAACTACACCGCCAAGGCCAGCAGCGACCTGCGCGTTCAGGCCACGACGGACCCGGAGGACTGGAAGGAAGGCGACGTGCCCGTCACCGTAAAGGCCTATCGGGACGATGACACGGTTGTCGTCGAAGGCACGATCATGCTGTACGTCAGTGCCAAGCCTCCAAGGAACTGACCTCAAAGACGCTCACGCAGAGACGCTGAGTCAAGATGAGACCGCAGAATAAGACCTCATTTTCAAGATCAATGGTCATTCGGAACGCTCGGAGCAAGATTTGAAGCCTCTGCTTCCTCTGCCACCCAGCGTCTCTGCGTGATCAGAAATCAGATTCGAAGGTGCCCTGACGCTGGACCAATCTCAAGTAGGCGGGATTGATCAATTGATATCGCTGATCATTTTGCTCATTCGCCCCCTCGAACCAGCCTGACCGATTGCAAGGTGTCCGTCGCCAGGGGAATAACCCCGCCATCCAGCAACTCGACCACCCAGACCTGTTCACCGCCGCCGCTGACCGGCGTCGAACTCCAATAGGCCGTCAGGGTCGCGTTCGGGAATGCATCCGAGTCCAGCGCAGGACTGAAGCAACGACCTTCGATGATCGACGCGAGTTCGTTGCGATTGGGCAGCCGCCAGTCGTCCCGACCCGCCTGGGAGTGGGACTCGGCCGCTAGCAGGGCTGCCGTCCAATCCAGCTGGCTGGGCAATCCTGCGCATCCTGCGCCGTCCCAGATTTGCCCCAAAGCACAACGCTGCCAGACCAGTCGAGTTCGCCGGTGGGCCAGCGTGCCGTCACCATTGTCATTGAACTCCGACAGTGCTGCGCTGCTCTCGATTGCCGGATTCAGATTTCCATCGGCGCACTGGGCCATTACCCAACCCGATGCGATTGTGAGCAAGCACGGCAGGACCACTGATGCCCAGCCCCTGGAAGTCAATTTCATTCTGTTCATCATCATTTGATCTCCCGAACCAGGCGCACTCTCAAGGCGCTGGATTTGAACTGCAGATCGATTCCGCCGCTATCGAAGTTCACGGCCCAGGCGGCGCTCGTATCGGAGGCCGACGGACTCCAGGTCCACCATTGGCCCGCAGCGAAGGGGAAGTAGTCCGTCGCCATAGCGGGTGAGCTGACTCCCGAATGAACCAACGTAGCCAGCTCCTCGCGCCTTGGGATGCGCCAGTCACTGGCGCCACAGAGTCCTTCGATATTCACGACGTCGAGCAGTGCTTCCGTATCGCAGACGCTGCCCACACACTGACCGCCGTCGAGCGCACCTGGTGCTCCGCCGTTGATCGACGCGTCGCTCTGTCGCCAGCTATAGCTGTTGGCAAAATGACGCGGGCTACCGGGGTCATCCAGCTTGACCTCCCAGATCAAGCCATGGTGATAGTCAATCACGCAGCTCCAGCTTTCGGCCGCATCGGGCAGCACGCTGCCATCCGCAGCCAGCTTGCCGTAGTCGAAACCAGCCGGGCCTGAACCGAGCTTCAGGAGCTCACCGCTCGCAGCCAGCGCGTCCCGACCGGCTTCCGCGTCTTGGCCTGGTCGACCGGCCACGGGGCAACTGTTGTCCCCATTGCCCAGGCAAGCGAGTTGCCCCGTGTCTCCGATCTGGCCAACCCAGCAGTTCGGGATTTCCGCCGCTCGGGGCGCAAGATCGAATCGGTCGACAAAGAAACGACAGGCATTCAGCCGGTTTGGATTAGGCGGCGGACGCTTGCGTTGGATTTCCATGACCACATCATCAAAGGCCACGGTGCTCGAGCTGTCGCGTTCGGCACCCACCAGAGAGACCGAAAAGGTCAGCAACTCCCCTTCGCTAACGCCGTCGACGGGGATTCTGAGCACCTCACCGACCAGGCTCACGCCTGGGCCCAAATTGAATCCAGCCGGCACCGCCGCCTCATTGGCAGCGGCTTGGGCACCAGGCCGAATCGTCGCCGTGCGAATGAGTCCGCTGGCACTGGAAAGCTGAACATCAAAGGCATCTGGAATAAAACGACCGTCCGCCGTCAGCACGGGACTCTCTGCCAGACGCAGGCGCAGTGCGACGAGCCCATCGGGCGCGGCGAAGGCTTGGGTCAGACCAGCGAGGTAGGCGCCACCACGCTGAATTCGAGCCGCGCCGTTGACCACACTGATCTGTGGCGACGGCACGGAGACACCTGATGGCACTTCGAGGGTCCACTGGTCCAACCCCTGTTCGAAATTGCCGTTGGGTAACGGCTGATCAAAGGTGGCGGGATCACTGGCCCACACTGCCCCCATCAGAACCGTCAGAGCCATCAAGGCGATCACTGGCTTCAGAGAAAAGCAATTCAAGCGCATATTCAGCTCCTCGCGGAACACTCGCAGTGCTGCGGTCACAGACGAAGGTGATTCTTGATCGATCCTGATTCGGTTCATTGCGAGGAAAATCCCGATGGCGTTGCGAGACCGCACGTGTAAAGGTCGTAGATGTTCGGTGCAATCACTTGCGGCGATCTTCGATAGGCATAACCATTCAATGCGTTCGTGATGTTCACGAAGTTCTGGCCGATCGGCAGGGCGAAGTAGTAGGCGCTGGAGAGGCCGCCCGCGATTCCACAAAGGAAGATTCCCCACTGCAAGGCGCTGGCTTCGCCCGTTGGGTCGACAAAACTCAAGGGGTTGTTGTCCACATAGCGGTAGTGCCACTGCGGCTGCGGATCTTCCGATGCGAATCGAGCGATGCTGGGATCGTAGACACGGGCGCGGTAGTAAGCGAGGCCACCCGGCAGATCAAAGTCTCTGCCCGTGTATCTGAGTGAATCATCCAGCGTCGGTGCCGGCCCATCGACCTGCTGGCCGAAGGCATCGTAACGAAAGGACGACAGAACCTGTCCACCCGTATCCACTTCCTTGCGCACGGAACCGATATGGTCGACCAGCAACCAATGCAGCTGACCCTGGCGTTCGATCGCCAGCGGTCGATCGATGTTCTGTGTCAGGAGCCGTCGCCAGACCGACTGTCCCAGCTCATCGATGGCGACCATCGGGTTATCGAAATCATGCAGGTAGAAACGGGATTGCCCATCGCGCTCAGCCGAGACACGCCAGTTCGTCGGTGAATGGACGTAGCTGGACGATGAGATCACCTGATCACTACCATCACGCAGCTCGACTGAATCGACTCGCATGGTGGGGGAATAACCCAATTCCAGGGTCTGACCATCGCTGTGTCTTACCCGTCGATGCCACTGGCCTTCGTTGCTGTAGAAGTACTGATGCGTCCCATCATCCAGCAGGCGATGGCCCTGTTCGCCGGCGGCATAAGACAGCGTTGCAGGCCCGGCCTGGCCCGGTCTGGACAACCAGTTACCCACCGCATCCCAGCTGATCGAACCGCTGGGGATACCCGATGCGGGCGGGTGCGACTGCTCACTGAGCCAACCGCGCCCGTCAAAGACAAATTCATGGCGGCCAACCTCATCTTCCATGGCCAGGACCTGGGAGAGAACATTACGCTCATAGTCGATGGCGTCAATCAGTGCACCACCGGGCTGGCGGTGTTCGATGCGCATGAGTTGCTCTGGACAGCTATCGCAAGCGTAGGTGTACTCGGTCACCGGACCGGCCACGGTCCCTGCGAGATCAGCGTATCTCGACACCACCAGGGGTAAACCGGTGCTAGTCGATTCGAAATCGACACGCTTGGGCAGAACACCCGTACCGCTCTGTCGAACGGAGGTCATCCTGTTGATGCCATCGTATTCGTACTCGGTCAGACCACCGAGTGAATCGGAGACCGATGCCGTGTTCCCGTTCCCGTCATAGTCGTACTCGACCCACCAGGATGGGGTACCGGGCGCCTGATGATCGACCCGACGCCGCAGCCCAGTGGGCAAATAGTCGATATCGATGGTGCTTTCCGGGGATGTCATCCTCGTGGGCAGGCCGATTTCGTTGTACTCGTAGGCCCGAATCACGCCGCGTGTGGAGGAACGTTCTTCGATCAAGCGCTGCGCATCATCGTAGACATAGTCCCTGACCTCGCCATTCCGATCGACGATTTGTGTGGTCGCACCAAAGTCGTTGTAGCTGATCGACCTTCGCGACCCATCCGCATCGATCATGGCCGTGACCAGGCCACGCGAATCGTGTTCGAACTCACGGGCCTGTCCCAGTTCATCCGACGCCCGAATCATCAGACCGCGCGTCGGATGAACTGGGACAGGCCCGTGAGTTCGAACACGATTCGCGTGGCCTGGTCACGGCCATGATCGATGCGGATGGGTCGCGAAGGTCGATCAGCTACAACGACTTTGGTGCGACCACACAA
>JBCDLQ010000172.1:0-5620 GCA_039414335.1 Pseudomonadota bacterium
GGCGGCCATCGTGCTCAAGGACGAGCATCGGGCCCTTTTCGACGTGGTGCTCGAGGTGGATTGCCAGCCACCTGGAGAAGTGATTCACTCAGGCGCGCTGATTGGCTGGTTCGAAGACGTCGGGCGGGCCACGATCCGATTGCTCAGGCACCTCAAGACGCTGCTGGGGTTTCTGGGTCAGACGCTGGCCACTGCGGTTCTCATTCTCTTCCATCCTGAACGCTGGCCGGTCACGGCAACCGTGCACCACATCCAGCAGACCGGATTCAATGCGCTGCCGCTGGTGGCCTTGCTGAGTTTCCTCATCGGCGCAGTGGTGGCCTTTCTCGGCGCGACCGTCCTCAAGGACTTTGGCGCCGAACTGTTCGTCGTCGAGTTGACGACCTTTGCCTTTCTGCGAGAGTTCGGCGTGTTGCTGACCGCCATCATCCTGGCCGGCCGAACCGCCAGCGCTTTCACCGCCCAGATCGGGACCATGAAGAGTCGAGAAGAGATCGATGCGATTCGAACGATCGGTCTGGATCCCTTCGTGCTGCTGGTGATTCCGCGCTTGGTGGCCCTGTTGATTGCACTGCCGATCCTGGCCCTCTGCGCGATGGTTTCAGGCCTGGCTGGCGGGTTGATGGTCTCAGCCTTCTCCCTGGATATTCCTGGGCAACTGTTCATCGAGCGCATGAGCGCGACGATCGAGTTTCGTCATTTTCTCGTGGGCATGGCCAAAGCGCCGTTCTTTGCCTTGGCGATCGCGCTGGTCGGTTGCCTGGAAGGCTTCAAGGTTGGAGGAACGGCGCAGTCGGTTGGTGAGCGCACGACCTCAGCTGTGGTCCAGTCCATTGCCATGGTGATCGTGATTGATGCGCTGGCTGCCGTGTTCTTCATGGAGATCGGCTGGTGAGCGAGCGAACGACAGGCCCGGCCATCGAAGTCCATGGATTGGTTAACCGCTTTGGCTCGCAGACCGTGCACGACAATCTGGAGTTGACCCTGCCGCGTGGCCAGATCGTCGGCATCGTGGGCGGTTCTGGCTCGGGCAAGTCGGTACTGATGCGTGCCATTCTCGGGCTGCGCCCGCCCCAGGACGGCGACATTCAGGTGTTGGGTCGACCCGTGACCGGCTTGCCGGATCGTGATGTTCATTTGCGCGAGTCCAGTGGCGTGCTGTTCCAGGACGGGGCGCTGTTTTCCTCTCTGACCGTAGCCGAGAACGTTGAAGTGCCGCTGAAGGCGCACGGCGGCGACCTGTCAGCTTCCCTGCGCCGTCAGCTGGCGACCCTGAAGATTCGCCTGGCCGGATTGTCGTCCTCGGCCTGCAACAAGTACCCCTCCGAGCTGTCGGGGGGAATGCGCAAGCGAGCCGGTCTGGCTCGCGCGCTGGCGCTGGATCCGGAACTGCTGTTTCTCGATGAGCCCACGGCAGGTCTCGACCCGATCAGCGCGGCTGAGTTTGATGCCCTGCTTCAGACCCTGCAGCGGGCCTTGGGCCTGACGGTTTTTCTGATTACCCACGATCTTGATACGCTGTATACGATCTGTGACCAGGTTGCGGTGATCGGGGAGCAGCGCGTGCTGACGGTCGGCCCGCTGGCCGAAGTGGAGCAATTCGATCACCCCTGGGTGCAGGAGTATTTTCACGGTCCGCGCGGACGCGCCGCGCGGCGATGAGGAGCGAGTCATGGAAACCCGTGCCCCCTTCGTTCTGATCGGCGTGTTCGTCGTGCTGGGACTGGCCGGAATCGTGCTGTTCGGCTTGTGGAGCGCCCAGTTCGAGGATGAAAGCGGCTGGCGCCGTTTTCAGGTGGTCTTCGAACAGGCCGTGTCGGGTCTTTCGATCGGCTCCAGCGTTCAGTACAACGGCATCACGATGGGCAGCGTGACCGATCTGTATCTGCACCCCGATGACCCACGTCGAGTGGTGGCCGAGATTCGCGTCCAGGCTGATGCCCCTATCCATCGGGACACGGTTGCGCGCCTGACCACTTCCGGTCTGACCGGCCTGGCCTTTATCCAGATCGAGGGCGGCAGTCCAGACAGCCTGCTGCTGATGCCGGGCTCGGAAGGTTCATTGCCCGTGATCCAGTCGGAGATTTCCGAGTGGCAGCGCCTGTTCAACGCATCAGAAGACATCGCCACCACGGCCAGCCAGGTGTTGGTGCGGGTCTCGAATGTCCTGAGCGATGAAAACGCAGCCCGAGTCACCAGTACGCTCGAGAATATCGATACGCTCACGGCAGCGCTGACCCAGGACGAAGCCCTGATCAGCGCCACCCTGGTCAACGCCCGCGAAGGCAGCGCCGCCCTGGTCGAAGTGCTGGAGCAGGCCAACGAGACGCTGGCTCAGCTGCGCGCCATGCTGACCGATGTCGATGAGGGATTGATCGCAGAGATCCCGGCGCTCAGTGCCAATGTCGAGCAAACGCTGGCGCAGCTGGCCTCGATGACCGAGCGCCTGGACCGGGTGATTGCCGACAACGAACAGGCCTTCGCCGACTTCGGCAACGAGGGCTTGGGTCAGGTGGGACCGGCCCTGCAGGAGCTCCGGGTGCTGCTGCGTGACCTGTCGCGGATCAGCGATCGTTTTGAACGCAATCCCGCTCAATTCATTCTGGGCGGTGAGCAATTGGAGGAGTATCAGCCGCAATGAAGCCTTTCGTCGCAAGGATGCTGGTCTTTGCCAGCGTGCTGGTTCTGTCGGCCTGCAGTCTCGGTGGCAAGACGGTGCCATTGGCCGTGATCGAACCGCAGGTCGGTCCACTGAATCTGGCTGGACTTGAAGCGGTGGCCTGGTCCGTGGAGGTGCCGCGGCCCGTCACGGATCAGACCCGAGACTCCGACCGCGTCATTGTTCGGCGCGGCGGCTCGCGACTGCAGGTTTATCCCGGTGTCAGCTGGCTGGATGGCTTACCTGAGATGGTTCAGACCCTGCTGGTCCAGGCTCTTTCGGACAGCGCGAGGGTAGCCGGGGTCGGGCGATCAGGTTTGCGAGCGCGGTTTGCGCTGGCTGCGGAGCTGCGCCGCTTTGAGCTGGTCGACGATGGTGAGGGTTTGCGAGTGGAGCTGGTGGTCACGGCGAGTCTGATTGACCAGCGTGCCAGCTTGAGCGTTGGCTCGCGGACCTTTCGCGTCACCCAAACTGTGTCTTCGAACGATATCGATGACACGGTGACGGCCTTTGAAGGGGGTCTGAACACGCTGCTGTCTGAACTGATTCCCTGGATGCTCGCTTCGGGAGAATCGGTATTCGCCATGTCCGAATCCTGACAATCTCATCAGGCGGCTTCAGGCGCCGCCGCCCCACATCCTTCGCAACAGGCCATCCTTGAGGACGAACTGGTGTCGCAGGGCTGCGACCACGTGGATGATGACGAGGGCCATGAGCAATCGGCCGGACCATTCATGGATTTCGTGCATCGCCGACTCCAGCGTCTCGCTGACCGGGAACAGGGCCGGCAGATTGATCCAGCCAAACCATTCGGGTCCATAACCGGCAGCGGCACTGTAAGCCCAGCCACTGATCGGCAGAACCAGCAGCAGTCCATAGAGGCCCCAGTGCGCAGCACCTGCGGCCCGTCGTTCCCAGGTTTTCATGCTGTCGGGATAGGCCGGGGGGCGATTGAGCAAGCGCCAGGCGATACGAATCAGGACCAGCGCCAATACGGTCACGCCGATCGACTTGTGCTGGTTGACCAGCGCGAACTGCTGCCGGATCGATTCGGCTTCGTCGATCCGCCAGGCCCAGATGAACTGCAGCGCGATGCCGAAGACGACGATCCAGTGCAGCGCCTGAGCCACCAGGCCGTAGCGATCAGTTGAATTATCGAGGGTCAGGCTGTTCATGCATTGAGTATAGGTCTATCAATATTCGAGGATCAGGTGCATCAATGGTGATCATCGGGTCAACGGCGCGGGTCAGAGACGCTGTCCGTCTTGGCCCGGCATAGCCTTCTGGTCCGCGTCACGGTTAGCCCGAACTGCCGCGATATGCGCCTTCGGGAGTTGCTGACACTGACCATATGCCCTCCCATACTCGGGACGGCAATTTCTGTCCCGCGTGACAACCGCTGATTGGGCGCGTTGGTGCTGCAGGTGGCTAGGTCTTCCCTGTTGACCGTGCAAAAAGTTCGTTACGACGGTTTCCCGTTCTGAGCGCTGCTGTTCTGTGCGGCGAGGCGACGGCATTGATTGGCATCACAGTGTCGAGGTGCCGAGAGAGGGCGCCAAGGACGAACACCGATTTTTGATTCTATTCCTGCCCTGAGTCGACCCAGGGGAGTATTGCTCCGCATCTGGGTTACGTTCAGCCAGTGTATTGGATGAGCTGGACGGAGTCGGGGCAGGCAGGAGTATATTTAGAAATAATTTTCAATTTTATAAAAAGGCGATATATTAGACGAATAAGGGCCAAATTCATATCAGGCATCTTCCCTAGTCATGACCAGATTTTTTCATGATCGAATCAACCGTCGGGTCAGTCGATAGTGACATTAACGATGCGCCAGATCCCGATGACCCTGGCTTTCAACTTATGCCTGTCTGCTTCGAACAGTCTGGCTTTCATTCAACGGGTTTCGGCCTGTCACTCTTGAGATGGGTGCAACTTGGAATCAGCTCGAATGGCATTTCGATCGCTTGATGCAACTCGATATTCCTCAGCGAGCGGATCAGCTTCGAGAACTGCAGCGCCAGCAGCCCGAACTGGCGAGTGAGTTGAGCTCGCTTATGGCGAATGCTGACCGGACCGTCAACTTCGCTATCGAAAATGCCGCTCAGGCGCTACTGGAGTCGACACAGCTGGGTGAGGGTAGCCGCTTAAAGGGGTATCGCCTGATCCGACAATTGGGCCAGGGAGGAATGGGCGTAGTCTATCTGGCCCGACGAGAAACGGACTACGAACAGTGGGTGGCCGTCAAGCTCGGGCGGCATATTCTTGATCCGGCCTCGTCGATCCGTTTCCAGCGCGAGCGTCAGATTCTTGCACAGCTCAATCACCCCAACATTGCTCGCTTGCTTGACGGAGGAACCACGCCCAGTCAGACGCCCTATCTGGTGTTGGAGTACATCGAAGGTGAGCAGATAGATTGTTTTTGCCGTGAGCAGGGTCGAGACTTGATCGAGACCTTGTTGCTTTTTCAGTCTGTGTGCCGTGCAGTCAGTCATGCGCATCAGCACCTTATCATCCATCGCGACATCAAGCCGTCCAACATTTTGATTCAGCGCGATGGTACGGCGAGGTTACTGGACTTTGGGATCGCAAAGATCATTGACGGGAACTCAGCGTCAGCCGATACCTGTACGCAGTTCATGACACCCGCCTATGTTTCGCCCGAGCAAATTCAGGGGAAAGCGATCGGAACACACACGGACGTATATGCCTTAGGCCTGCTGCTCTATGAATTGCTGACAGGGGAGCGTGCGCAGCGGGTCACGGCAGACAATCTTTCGGAACTGAACCGCGTGGTCACTGAAGCCGAGCCTACGCCCTTGATTCGAGTGCTGAGTAGAGCGAATGCCGAGCTCACTCCTGCTGGTCACTCGCTGATGCGTGATCATCGGAACTGGCAGCGTGATCTTCAGAATATTCTCGGCCGAGCACTCAGCAAAACACCTTCACGACGCTACTCCA
>JBCDLQ010000173.1:0-5615 GCA_039414335.1 Pseudomonadota bacterium
AAGACCAATTCCCAGGAGCCCGGCGAGCCGAAGGATCAGGATGACGCCTACGTGTTTTCGGACTAATCCGCCTTCGCCACCGCAGATCCACGCACTGCCCTGCGACAGGCTTTTGCCGACGGCATCGCCTGGGGCGAGGTCAAGCAACAGTTGTTCGAGCTGATCAATGCCGAGCTGGCCGCGCCCAGAGCGCGCTATGAGGCGCTGATCAATGATCCGGTTCAGGTCGAGCGGGCGCTGGAGCTCGGTGCAGAGAAGGCTCGAGACATCAGCGCGCCCTTCATTGGGGAACTGCGCGAGGCCGTCGGCATTCGCCAGCTCGCATGAGCGGGAATCTAACCTGGCCGGCACCGGAGGTCAGCAATCTGTCGGGCGAGACCTTTGCCGTTCGCCATGTGTGGTGTGTGGGCCGTAACTACGCCGAGCACGCGCGCGAAATGGGCGTGGATCCCGAGAAGAGCTCGCCGCTGTTCTTCGCCAAACCGGCCCAGTGTCTGATCCAGACCACTGACGTCGACTACCCGCAGCAGACCGAATCCTTGCATCACGAGGTAGAGCTGGCCGTGCTGCTGTCGGCGGGTGGTCGCGATGTGCCAGCTGAGGAATGGGGTGAGCGAATCTGGGGCTACGCCACGGCCGTGGACCTGACCCGACGCGATGTTCAGGCAGCTTCCAAGGCGGCCGGACAACCGTGGGAGCTGAGCAAGGGGTTTGATCAATCTGCACCTCTTGGACCAGTGACACCGGCTGAAGAATTTGCGCCAGAGTCCGGAACGGCGATCGAGCTTCGCGTGAACGATGAACAGCGTCAGGCCGGCGCCTTGGGACAGATGATCTGGTCCGTAGGGGAATTGCTGGCGCGCTTGTCTGCAGAAGTCACGCTGAATGCCGGTGATGTCGTGCTGACCGGCACGCCGGCGGGTGTCGGTCCGATCGAGCGGGGCGATCGAGTCGATGCGTCAATCCAGGGCCTGGCACCGCTTCTGTTCACCGTGCGATGAAGCGCCCAGGGCCGCCCCGATCAAGTCAGCTGCTGGACCATTCTGAATCCCGCGACCCAGGTCCCGATCGAGGAACCGAGGTTGGAGAGGAAGAACACGACGAACACGTGACTGACCCGGTTGCGGTACCAGCCGGATACGGACGTGACATCGTCGCGCAGCGACTCGAAGTCGCCGACGCGCGGTTTGCGTATCCAGGCCTCGACCGCGCCGGTGACCATGCCGGCACCGATCGTTGGATTCAAGGACGTGAAGGGCGCGGCCAGCAGCGCCGTGAGGATGGTCAAAGGATGTGCACGGGCGCACAGGGCCCCAAGAGCGGACAAGCCGCCGTTGATCACGACCCAAGTTGCGATCAGGCTCAGGCCCAACTCAGGTGAGCGACTGAAGCCGATGGCGAAGCCCGTCAGAACGGCGACCAGAATCACCCAGGGAATCACCTTGAACACCTTGGAGGAGGGCGGCATCGTATTGAGTTCGGCCACGGTCTCCCTGGGCGCATCCACCTGGGCCATGGCACGAGAGGTGCCCGCCAGATGACCTGCGCCAAGAACAGCCAGCACGCGCCTGGGTTCGCCTCCGCCTTCGACCGAGTTTTCCTGAATCAATCGTGCGGCCATGAAGCGGTCGCGCTCGGCGATCAGGGACTCGTAGAGCTCGGGAGAGGCGTCGGAGAACTCGCTGAAGGTCTGAGTCAGGAGATCGCCTTCCTTGAGCCGTTCGATGTCTTCCTCACTGATTTCCTCGCGAGAGAACAGGGAGAAGATCAGGCCGTTGATCATCACCCATCGCTTCCACCAGCCCAGACGGCGGCTGGTTCTCCGGAGCGTGATGCCGATGTCCCTATCGATCAGCTGTACGGGCAGGTCATGCTGCTGCGCTGAGGCCATCGCCGCTTTCATTTCGGCGCCCGGCTCGATGCCGAACTGCTCGGCAATGCGCCGCTGGTAAGCCGACAGGGCGAGCGAGGCCATCATCATGCCGGCCTTGCCTTCGCGCAGAAGCGTGAAGAGGTTCAGCTGGCGCCATTGATCCTGGTCGGTCAGGGCGCGATGGCGGGAGACGCAGAGTTCGATGGCAACGGCGTCGTAATGACCGCTGTCAAGGAGACGCTCGACGGTTTTCGCGCTGGCCCGGGAGACATGTGCGGTGCCCAGAAGGTCATAGTCGACGCCGTCTCGATGGACGTGTTCAACGGGCTCGTCGCCGAATAATTCTTGATGCTCGGTACTCATCTCGATCTTGCAAAGGCAGGGCAGCGGCGCAGTCTACCAAGGAAGCGTTCTGCGTGTCGTTCTTCGACTTTCGGGCAGCCGATGGGCAGGCCCGAATCGGAGTGCGTCAAAGGCCTGATTGTGGTACTATTTCACGCTTGTTATGCCGATCTGTCGAGCTGCTTCTCGGGCCCGTATAACCGAAGAATAATTCAAACAGAATCAGGCAGTTGGAATAAAAACCTGACATGGTTTAGGAAGATCGATCATGGCCGAAATGGCACGCGAAGTTCTGCAGGTCAATCTCGAAGACGAAATGCGGCAGTCCTACCTCGATTACGCGATGAGCGTGATCGTCGGTCGGGCACTCCCCGATGTCCGCGACGGACTCAAACCGGTTCACCGCCGCGTCCTCTTCGCGATGCATGAACTGGGTAACGATTACAACAAGCCCTACAAGAAATCGGCCCGCGTGGTCGGTGACGTGATCGGTAAATATCACCCGCACGGCGACACCGCCGTGTACGACACGATCGTACGCATGGCGCAGCCCTTTTCCATGCGTTACATGCTGGTCGATGGCCAGGGCAATTTTGGATCGGTCGATGGCGATTCGCCGGCTGCAATGCGATACACGGAAGTGCGCATGGCGCGTCTGGCGCACGAAATCCTGGCCGATATCGACAAGCAGACGGTCAATTTCGTCCCGAACTATGACGAGTCGGAGAACGAACCGACGGTCATGCCGACCCGGGTACCGAACCTGCTGGTCAACGGCTCCGCCGGTATCGCGGTCGGCATGGCGACCAATATCCCGCCGCACAACCTCAATGAGGTGATCAGCGCCTTGCTGGCGATGGTCGACAACCCCGAGCTGGATATCGACGGCGTGATGGAGCATCTGCCCGGGCCGGATTTCCCGACGGCGGCCATCATCAATGGGGCTGACGGTATCGAACAGGCCTATCGCACGGGTCGCGGCCGGATCTATCTCAGGGCCCGCTCGCACGTCGAGACCGACGACAGCACGGGCCGCTCTCGGATTGTGGTCACGGAATTGCCGTACCAGGTCAACAAGGCCCGTCTCCTTGAAAAGATCGCCGAGCTGGTCAAGCTGAAGAAGCTCGAGGGTATCTCGGAGCTGCGCGACGAGTCCGACAAGGACGGCATGCGCATGGTCATCGAGATCAAGCGTGGCGAAGTTCCGGAAGTGCTGCTGAACAACCTCTACCAGCAGACCCAGCTGCAGACGGTCTTCGGCATCAATATGGTGGCCCTGGTCGACAACCAGCCCAAGGTGCTCAATATTCTCGAGGTGCTGCAGGCTTTCCTGGCGCATCGTCGTGAAGTGGTGACTCGCCGGACCCTGTTCGAGCTGCGCAAGGCTCGCGATCGTGCCCATATCCTCGAAGGCCTGACCGTCGCGCTGGCGAATCTCGATGAAGTGATCGAGCTGATCAAGACCTCGCCGACGCCGGCTGACGCCCGTGAGGCGCTGCAGGCGCGTCGCTGGGAGGCAGGCCTGATCAAGGCGCTGCTGGGCCAGGCCGGTGCCGAGCTGTCACGGCCCGAAGCGCTGTTGCCGGAATACGGCCTGCACGACGACGGCGAGTATCAGCTCTCACCGACGCAGGCTCAGGCGATTCTGGATCTCCGCCTGCAGAAGCTGACCGGACTTGAGCAGGAGAAGTTGGCAGAGGAATACGAAGAGATCCTCGGCCAGATCAAGGAGTTGATGCGGATCCTGTCCGAACCCGATGCGCTGATGCAGGTCATTCGCGACGAGCTCGAAGCGCTGTTGAACCAGTACGGTGACGAGCGTCGCTCGGAAATCGTCCGCGATCACCTGAATCTGACCATGGAAGATCTGATCACGCCGGAAGACGTGGTCGTAACCTTGTCGCACGGCGGCTATGCCAAGTATCAGCCGCTGGATCGCTATCGTTCGCAGAAGCGCGGTGGTCGCGGTCGTTCGGCGACCAAGACCAAGGCGGAAGACTTCGTCGAGCGTTTCTGGGTGACCAACACGCATGACACGTTGCTGGTCTTTACCAGCGCCGGCAAGGTCTACAAGACGAAGGTCTACGAGCTGCCCCAGGCGGGCCACAACAGCCGCGGACGTCCGATGGTCAATCTGCTGCCCCTGGATGACGGCGAGCGAATCAACGCGGTTCTTCCGACCCGCGAGTTCCCAGAAGACTGGTTCGTGTTTTTCGCGACGCGATCCGGTCGCGTCAAAAAGACACCCCTGTCGGACTTCGCCAACATTCGCGCGAACGGCATCTGGGCCGTGCTTCTGGAAGAGGGCGACGAGCTGGTCGACGTGGCCTTTACGGACGGCACGCGCGATATCCTGCTTTTCTCATCGGCCGGAAAGACCATCCGCTTTAATGAGACCGACGCTCGCCCGATGGGACGACAGACTCGAGGCGTCGTCGGCATTCGACTGAAGAAGGATCAGGAAGTCGTTTCCATGCTGGTTACGGGTGATGAGCCTATGGACATTCTGCTGGCCACGGCCAACGGCTACGGCAAGCGGACCGCGTTGGAGGAGTTCCCGGTCTACAAGCGCAGCGGTCAGGGCGTGATCGGCATCCAGGTGTCGGAACGCAACGGTGCGCTGGTGGCCGCCATGGCCGTGTCGGACGAAGACGACGTTATGCTGACTTCCAACAGCGGCACGCTGGTTCGGACCTCCGTTGATGAGATTTCCAGGTTAGGACGAAACACGCAGGGTGTGACACTGATTCGTCTGGCAGACGGAGAAGAGGTGATCGGCATGGCCCGCGTGGAAGCCTCTGATGATGAGGATGAGGAAGGCTTGGAAGACGGCGGCGAAGACTGATCGTTAGATCGGGACAGCCAATCGCTTGACGAAAAAAGCGACCCGATGGGTCGCTTTTTTCGTTACCAGGGCCGCTGGATCCGAATCTAGTCTTCGAAGCGATCGTCGAACAAGGGATCCGAACTCAGGGTTGCGGTGACCTGGATCACGGCCAGGGGAAGCAGGGGATCATCCGTCGTCAGGCAAAGCAGGGCCTGTGATGGATCCTGCGGAAGGGCCGAACCATCGACTTCGATCTCGAGCTGGACGCTTTGTCCGGCATTCACCGTGCCAGCGCCTTGAGTGATGCTCAGCCAGGCCACGCCCTGCGGGTTCTCGCATTCGGGCAGGGCCTGCTTATGCAGGGTCACGGTGACGGCCGACCAGTTCATCGTGTCCTGGTAGCTGTTGGTGAAGTCCAGCGTCCAATTGCCGTCGTCAGAAACACCTTCCTGACCATAGGGGAGCTCATCAATGTGCTCACTGTTATAGGTGCCGTCCGCGTTTGATCCCGATCCACCAAAGTCCCAGGGCGGATTGCCTGAATTGAAGCCGCCCACGGAATAGGCGGTGCTG
>JBCDLQ010000174.1:0-5604 GCA_039414335.1 Pseudomonadota bacterium
CCCCACCCTGGGGCGACGAGCCCGTCCCCATGGTGGGGTGGTGACGACGGCGAGAGATCTGGCCCGCTATGCGCAGGTAATGATAAATGGTCAATCGGACGTGATTTCGGCGGAAGGCAAAGCGCTGATGATGTCGCCGGCCAATGAGTCGGCAGAAGGATATGGCTTGGGGTGGTCGCTTTACGCGCCAGCAGGTGTGGTTTGGCACAGCGGTGCCAATCCCGGCTTTCAGGCACAGATTACAATGCGCCCCGAGACCGGTGATATGGCCTTGTTTCTGACGAATGCGGGAAGCGGCTATGGCTTTGGCGAGACGGGGTCGATCGGCTACAACCTGATTCTGGATCTTCTGGACCTGGATGCGCCCCGAACCGAGCCGCAGACCCTGATCAAGGGTGTGTTCGTGCTGCTGGTGTTGGTCCCGTTCCTCAATCTCTTTCTGGCCATTCGCCAGTGGCAGAAGCGTCAAGCCTTGCCATCTCACGGGCGCGTTCGACGAAGCGTGGTGACACTTGTTCATGCGCTGCTGGCCATCGGTGTGAGCTGGGCTTTACTGCGCTTTGTGCCGGCCCAATTTGGCATTCCCTTCAGCGGTCTGGCCCTGTTCGTTCCTGATTGGGGTCTGATCCTGCAGGCGGTGGCGGCGTCGTTCTTTCTTCTCGCGATCGTGCGTCTGTTTGTGGATCGCCGCGCAGGTCAGGTTGCCACTGGCACCTGATTCAAACGCTCAACTTGGCCATCGCGCCGAGTGAAAGTCAGGGCGCTCCATTGACGCGCCCGTACGGCTGTCGAGCTCACGGCCGCCACGGCCGTGCGATCCCTCGTCTATACTGCTTCACCGTTCGCGACCTGGCCTTGCCCATGTTCCGTTTCTTCGAATCTCGGGTTGAGCCCTTCCCGCCGGAAGCGCCCGCTAAACCGCCCTCGACCTTGTTTGATTTCTGCTGGACCTACAGTCGATCCGTCGCCGGTTGGATTGTGGTGATGGCGATTCTCAGCGCGCTGATTGCCGTCGGTGAGGTGGCGCTTTTTGGCTTTCTCGGTTCTATCGTCGATTGGCTGACGAGCGCTGATCGGTCCGGATTTATGGCACGTGAGTCCGGCTTTCTCTGGTTGATGGCAGCCTTCCTTCTGCTTGGGCTGCCCTTGGCGACCCTCGGGCACTCGCTGATCATTCACCAAACCCTGCTCGGTAACTACCCGATGATCGCGCGCTGGCAGATGCATCGCTACCTGCTGGGGCAAAGTCTGTCTTTCTTCGCCGATGAGTTCGCGGGACGGGTGGCGACGCGGGTCATGCAGACCTCACTGGCGGTTCGCGAAGCGGTCATGAAGGTCACGAATATTCTGGTCTATGTTCTGGTGTATTTCGTTTCCATGATTGTGCTGGTCAGCCAGTCTGACTGGCGCCTGGCGCTGCCCCTGCTGGTTTGGCTGGCGGTCTATGTTTCGATCGTGAGCGTATTCGTGCCGCGCCTGTCCAGGGTGAGCAAGACGCAGGCCGATGCTCGTTCTCAGATGACGGGCCGCGTTGTCGACAGCTACACGAATATCAACACGGTCAAACTGTTTTCCCACGCCGGCCGCGAAGCGGACTATGCAAAAGAAGGTATGAATGAGTTTCTGGGTACGGTCCATCAGCAGATGCGCCTGGTGACCGTATTCCAGTTCCTTGTCTATTTCAACAATGTCCTCGTTGTGTTTGCCATCGCGGCCCTGTCGATCTGGCTTTGGCTGGACGCCCTGATCACCGTCGGTGCCATTGCCGTGGCCGTTGCGCTGGCGCTTCGAATCAACGGCATGTCTCAGTGGATCATGTGGGAAATGTCGGCCTTGTTCGAAAACATCGGCGTGATCCATGACGGCATGGAAATGCTGACGAAAGACCATGAAGTGACCGACAAGCCGTCTGCCGGTGAGCTGGCGGTATCGTCGGGCCACGTGCGTTTTGAGCAGGTCAGCTTCCACTACGGTAAAGGCAGCGGCGTGCTCGAGGGCCTGGAACTGGAGGTCAGGCCGGGTGAGAAGCTAGGCCTGGTTGGCAAGTCTGGCGCCGGTAAGACGACGCTCGTCAACCTGCTGCTGCGCTTCTATGACCTTGAAGGCGGGCGAATCACCATTGATGGTCAGGACATCTCGAGGGTCACGCAGGACTCGCTGCGCAGCCAGATCGGCATGGTGACGCAGGACACCTCCTTGTTGCATCGTTCTATTCGAGAGAACATCGCTTACTCCAAGCCAGAGGTATCTGATGAGGCGATCATCGAGGCAGCGCGTCGCGCCAAGGCCTGGGAGTTCATCCAGACGCTAGAGGATCCCAAGGGTCGCCGGGGCCTCGATGCTTTCGTGGGTGAGCGCGGCGTCAAACTGTCCGGTGGTCAGCGCCAGAGAATCGCCATTGCCCGCGTGTTCCTGAAGGACGCCCCGATTCTCATTCTTGACGAGGCGACCTCAGCGCTGGATTCAGAAGTCGAGGCTGCCATCCAGGAAAGCCTGTTCGAACTGATGGAAGGAAAAACCGTCGTCGCCATCGCCCATCGGCTCTCGACGATCGCTTCCCTTGATCGCTTGGTGGTGATGGATCGTGGCAACATCGTCGAGATGGGCACCCATGGTCAATTGGTCGAGAGCGGCGGTGTTTACGCTGATCTCTGGGCGCGCCAATCCGGTGGTTTTCTGGCTTTCGAAGCGGCAGCGACCCATCAGGTCGGTGCCTGACTGGGAGCGGTTCACGCCCCGTCTCCGGCTCTCGAATCAAGCCCTTGAATCAAAGACAGGAGGCGAGCTGCGCCTGCTGCATCAAGCCAGGCGGCTTCTGGCCTTGGCGTACTCTTCGGCGAGCCGATCCACCAGGGTGGCCGTTGGAACGGTCGCCCGCACCTCACCAATGCCTTGACCGCAGCCCCAGATGTCTTTCCATGCCTTGGATTTGCTGCTGCCGCCGGAACCGAAGTTCATCTTCGACGGGTCACTTTCAGGCAGGTTGTCTGGATCCATGCCTGCTGCGGTGATTGAAGGCTTCAAGTAGTTGCCGTGAACGCCCGTGAACAGATTGGTGTAGACGATATCCGATGCGTCGCCGTCAACAACGGCCTGCTTGTAGGCATCTGAGGCGTTGGCCTCATCGGTGGCAATGAACGGTGAACCCAGATAGGCAAAGTCGGCGCCCATGGCTTCTGCGGCCAGCACCGCGTGACCCGTTGCGATTGCGCCGGCCAGGGCGATGGGCCCGTCGAACCATCGACGAATATCCTGGACCAGGGCAAAGGGAGAGATCGTGCCCGCGTGACCACCGGCACCCGCAGCCACGGCGATCAAACCATCCGCGCCTTTGGCGATTGCTTTGCGGGCGAAAAAGTCGTTGATGATGTCATGAAAAACCAGCCCGCCGTAGCTGTGGACAGCTTCGTAGATGTCCTCTCGGGCACCGAGTGAACAGATCACGATCGGCACCTCATGGCGGACACAGACTTCCATGTCCGCCATCAGTCGGTCGTTTGAGCGGTGAACGATCTGATTGACGGCGAAGGGTGCGGCGGGGCGGTCAGGGTTGGCCTGATTATGGCGATCGATGCCCTCCTTGATCTCTGTCAACCACGCGTCGAGCTGCGCCTGAGGGCGTGCATTCAGGGCGGGGAATGAGCCGACAATGCCAGATGTGCACTGGGCAATTACCGACTTCGGGTTGGAGATGATGAACAGCGGCGCCGCAATGGCGGGCAGTCTTAGGGAGTTTTTGAGCGTTTGTAAAGTTGTCACAATCGTATCTTTGAAGAGTGAGCTGGACTGAAGTCTAAGGGAAGGTCAGACCCTGTGGGGCGAGTATTGATCCGGAAAAACGGATTCGCTGACGGGGGGCTATTCGGTCACGGTCAGGGTTTGGATCCAGTCCGTGCAGCGGCGTTCCCGATTCGCGCCGGGCTTGCGTTCGCGCTCGTCTTTCAGGGTCTCCGGGTACTCGATGAACACGGCTGCCAGCAGGCGCTCCCCGCTGCTGATTCCCAGCTGGTCCAGGCAAGGTCGTGTTGACAAGATACCGCCGCTGGACCAGTAGGTGCCCATGCCCTGGGCAGTCAACATCAACAGCAGGTTCTGCGTCATCGCGGCGGTGGCGGCCAGGTGTTCGGAATCCAGGTGGTCGTGCCTCGGCAGACGAGCATCAGCATCGACCTGCTCGGGCAACCAGGTCACGAGCACGAGGGCACCGCTGGCATAAAGCATTTGCACGATTTTCGATTCCGGCGTTGTTCGCTCGAACCAGTTTGGGAGGGCCGCGGCGAGCGCCTGGCACTGGACATGGGTGAGAACGTGCGCCCGCCAAGGTTCGGCGATATCGTCGACACCCCGATTGAAGTGGAAAGGCGCGTAGCCGGCCACGGCAAGCGCCTCCTTGACCAGTCCGTCGTTGCGTTCGGCGCTGTTTGGATCAAAGCGCGCCGGCTGTGTGTGATCGCCAATGACCTTGAGCGTTTTTCGCGACTTGATAGTCTCTGCGATGACCTCCGGCTGGAGGATGAGCCTTGCGTTTGACGACATGTTTGAGGGCCTTGTTCGAGAGTGGTGAGCCGTGAATCGATTCCCTGGCCCGGTGTTGTAGCAGGCGACGCGTTAAATCGCAATGAAAATCATCATCATTTGTGGCGCCGTGGCGACGAACAGCACGAAAGCCTCGTTCCTCAGTCCTCGTCCAAACGCTTCAGGTAGGCCTCCGCACTCGCTAAATGGGCGTTCATTTTGGCCGACTCCATGCGCTCTGCTGTGCGGCACATCATGGCCCAGCGCGGATTTCTACCCAGGGCTTCGCGGTGCTTCCAGATGAAGCGCCAGTACAAGCCGTCCCAGGTGTCGGCCCAGTCGCCGGCTTTCCAGTCGCTCAATTTATTGATGTATTTCGAGCCGGAGAAGTAGGGCTTGGTGGTAATCAGGCCGCCGTCGGCGTGCTGGCTCATGGCATAGACGTTCGGGACCATGACCCAGTCGTAGCTGTCGATGAACAGCTCCATGAACCAGCGATAGACCTCCTTAGGGTCGAACTCGCACAGGAACATGAACCCGCCCAGTACCATCAGGCGCTCGATGTGGTGGCAATAGCCGGTCTCGAGAATGCGCTTGATCGTGTCGTCGATCGGGTCGATGCCCGTGGTGCCGTCGTAGAAACTGGCTGGAATCTTGCGGTGATGTCCCCAGTGATTGCCGTTTCGCATCTCCACGCCCAGCGCTTCATAGGTCGCGCGCATGAATTCTCGCCAGCCGATGACCTGGCGGATGAAGCCCTCCAGGGCGTTGATGGGAATATCGTTCTGCTCGGCGTAGACCAGCGTCTCCTTGATGATTTGGTCAGGCGTCAACAGGCCGATATTGAGCATGGGCGTGAGCACCGAATGCCAGAGCCAACTCTGGCCGACCACGATTGCGTCCTCGTAATCACCGAAGCGCTCGAATCGCTCGGACAGGAATGACCTAAACCAGTCTCGCGCCTGTTCGTGACGGGTCGGGTAAATCAGAGTGTCGATCGAGCCGATGGCGTCAGGGAAGTCTGCGTTCACGCTGGCCCGAGCCTTTTGGTCGATCTCATCGTGAGAAACACCAGGCAGCGTGGGAATC
>JBCDLQ010000175.1:0-5599 GCA_039414335.1 Pseudomonadota bacterium
GCTGACCGTCGCGGATATCGCAGCAACCAGCCCGAAGCTCTGGAACTCCTGGAAAGACACCCTGCTCTGGGAACTCCACAAATACGCCTCGCAGGCCCTTCAGCGGGGGCCCGCAGAAACCTTTGATCGTCAGGCTAACGTGGAAGAAACGCGAAGCGCTGCGCTGACCGCATTGGCGGCTTCAGGCGTTGATCGCGAGGCCGTCGACTCGCTTTGGTCGCGGCTGCCGGTTTCGGCCTTCCTCCGCTTCGATGCGGAACAGCTGGCCTGGACCACTCGCCGAGTACTGGCGGGGGATCCGAGGCCGCTGGTGGCCATGCGGCAATTACCCGACAAGGGGATTACGGAGATTTTCGTCCATGCCGATGACTTCATCGGCCTGTTCGCCGGCGTGGCGCGAGAGCTGGATCGCATGCAGCTTGGAATTCTGGCCGCCCGCGTGGTGACCACGACGGATGGACGCAGCTGGGATCTGTTCCAGGTCATGGATGGCCAATCCCGGCCGCTCAATGAAGGGGACGCCACACGGCTGCAGGCCGCACTTGTCGGGCAGCTGTCGGACAAGGTGGTTCGGCCCTTGCCGCGTCGCCCCGTGCCCCGACGGCTGCAGCCGTTCATGGGTCGATCTGAAATCAAAGTGGGAACGGTCGAGGATCGGACACGCCTCGAGATTGCGGCCACGGATCGGCCCGGTCTGCTGTCAGCCATCGCAGGCGCCCTGCTGACGCAGGATCTGCAGCTGCTGGATGCGCGCATTGCGACCTTCGGGCAGCGGGTCGAGGATGTATTCCTGATCACCGATGCCCACGGCGCCGCATTGAGCCCTGAGGCCTGTGCGGAACTGGAGGCCGAATTGCGACAGCGATTGGACATCGAGTAGTCGTAGCGTGTGATTGTTCACGCAGAGACGCTGAGAAAAGGCGAGGTCGCAGAGACAGGCTTTCCTCTGCGAGCTCTGCTACTCTGCGTCTCCGCGGGAGACAAAGCCTTTCACCATGACTGAATTGAAATGGGGTGCGGAACATTGAGTTTTCTTCAAGAAACCATTGAACAGGCCTGGGAGCGTCGGGGTGATTTGTCGCCGGGTCATGTGGATGCAGAGCTGCGTTCGGCGGTGGATGGCTGTTTGCATGGCCTGGAAAGCGGCGAGCTGCGTGTGGCGGCACCGACCGAGTCGGGCTGGGTCGTCAATCAGTGGCTCAAGCAGGCCATCCTGCTGCATTTTCGAATTACAGCCAATCGGCATATGGCCGGTGGAGCGAGCCACTATTTCGACAAGGTCGACCTGCGATTCTCTGATGAGCGGGATGCGGCGGCAGACAGTGGTGCGCGCGTGGTGCCGACGGCGACCGTGCGTCAGGGTGCCCATATCGGCCACGACGTAGTCTTGATGCCCAGCTATGTGAATATCGGTGCCTATGTGGGTGCCGGTTCCATGATCGATACCTGGGCCACAGTGGGGTCCTGCGCCCAGATCGGTGCCAACGTGCATATCTCCGGCGGTGCAGGCATCGGCGGCGTGCTCGAGCCTCTGCAGGCCAATCCGACGATCATCGAAGACGATTGCTTCATCGGTGCGCGTTCGGAAGTGGTCGAAGGGGTGATCGTCGAGAAGGGCGCTGTCATTGGAATGGGGGTGTTCCTGGGCCAATCCACGCGAATCTACAACCGAGCCACGGGCGAGGTGTTGACCGGTCGCGTCCCGGCGGGCTCGGTCGTAGTGGCCGGTTCTCTGCCGGCAGCGGACGGCAGCCACAGTCTGTACGCAGCCATTATCGTCAAGCAGGTCGATGAAAAGACCCGCTCGCGAACTTCAGTCAATGATCTGTTGAGGGCCGCGGTTTAGCCGCCTGCCCTGGGGCCCGGGCTGATCAGTGGGCTCTGAGCGTACTGGTCAGTGAATCAGCGCTGATCACCTGATTCCGGCCCTCGTGCTTGGCGCGGTAGAGCGCCTGATCCGCGCGATTGATCAATACCTCGAGAGAGGACTCTCCCGGCTGGGCTTCGGCCACGCCTGCGCTGATGGTCAAGGTGCTGAATCGGTTGGCCAGCGCCTCCCTGGAGCCCGAGTGGACGGCCTGGCGGGCCCGTTCGGCAATCTGCTCGGCCTGCGTCAGCGTCGTGTTGGGCAGCAAACAGGCAAACTCTTCGCCACCGAAGCGGGCAATGAGATCGCCGGGGCGCATCGCCTGCTTGAGCTGATCGGCCACGCATTTCAGCGCCAGATCGCCGGCCAGATGACCATGTTGGTCGTTGAATTCCTTGAAATAGTCCAGGTCAAGCAGGATGAGGCAGACTGATTGTCCCTGCTCGGCGGCTCGATTCAGCGTGTCGGCACCGGCCAGATCAAGACGCCGTCGATTGGCCGTTCCCGTCAATGCATCTTCGAAGGACAGTTCGACCAGCTTGTAGTTGGCTGATTCCAGGTCCTTGGTTCTTTGCTCGACGAGTTCCTTCAGGGCGGCCTGCTGCTGGAGCAGACGACGGTTATAGAGCGCGCCGATGCCCAGCGCAGCCAGGAACAGCAGCATCAGCAGGACCAGCTGGACCCAGCTGCGTTCGAACCATGCAGCCTGAACTTCCATCTGGAGTTCGATCGGGTTTGCCCTGATTCCGGCGAAATCTTCGGCTTCAATGCGCAGGCTGTAGCGGCCGGGTGCCGGTGCTGGCCAAGTCCGATCGGGGCGCTGACTCCAGAAGGCAATCGGCGTGTCCGTGCCTTCCAGCGTCATCAAGTAACGGTTTTCGCGCTCGCGGTGGTTGCTGAGCAGGGTGGTGTGGATGGTCAATGTCTCGGCGCTGGCCGGGATCCGGAGTAACTGTTCCGCCTCTACGGCGACGGATTCCCTGTCGATCTCGATGCCAGTGAGGTAGAGGGGGCTGGGCTCTCGCGTTCGTGTCTCGGACTGCTCAAGCGTCGGATCATAGACGCTCAGGCCGGCCAGAGTGCCTGCCCAGAATCGATCGCGTTCGTCCACGAACTGGCCGCGTGAATTGCATTCGTCGTGGACCAGACCATCCTGACGACGAAAAACGCGTTCGCTGAATCCGCCTTCCGGGCGGACGCGGAGCAATTGCACGCCGTTATTGGTGCACACATAGATCCGGCCCTGGGAGTCCGCGGTGACGCTGTAGATGGTCGGGTCCGGTGGTGCCGGCAGATCATCGTTCGGGAGGCAGGTCGGGTTGAGCGGATCGCTCACATCCAGGCGCACCACGCCATTTCGATCGGTGCTGATCCAGAGCTCGGTTCGGTTACCGACAGAAACCACTTCTACGTGCCGAAGGCTCAGCTCGAATTGTCCCGGAAACTCGGGCAGCAAGGCTCTTTCTGCGGCATTGAATCTCACGAGTCCTGCCCGACCGACACCCCATAGCCAGGGCGAACCGTCTGCCATCGGCTGGATGGCGACGGCCTGCAGTAGAAAATCAGGACCAATCGGGGGGAGTACTGCTTGCAGATTCCTGTCGCCCAATCGATAGATCGCGCCACCCTGCGTGGCCACCCAGGTCTCATCGTCCACCTCGATGACATCGATAGCGCCGGTCAGTCGGCCTTCGGTCCAGGGAATGGGCAGAGGAATCAGTTCGAGCGCGTCTGACAGGGTCAGGAGCTGGCCGTTATCCATTGATACGAGGCCCAGATCGCTACTGGATGCCGTTGGCCAGGTGCCCCGAATGAAGTTGTCGGGCAGGGCGCTGTTGCTCGCTCTGTAATGGCGCCATTCACCGTCGGCGAAGACGGCCATGCCGTCCATGCCGCTACCGACGACAACCCGTTCATTGCCCGCCTGGTCCGTTGTAGCGAAGGCGCCGAATACGCCGTTCTCGGAAGCTCCGATTCGCGATACGGTGCGCCAGGCGCTAGGCGAAAGCCGTGCGCGCGAGATGCCCTGTTCCGTTGCCAGCCACAGCACGTCGCTGCCGTCACGACCTCGGAATGTCTTGATGCCGCGAACCGCGTTTGAAGGCAGGCCATCGCGCCGGTCATAGACCTGAAGGCCCTCGCCACGAAAATGGACAAGACCGCCTCGTGAAGCGATCCAAAGGGACTGGACCTGTTGCTCGTCATAGGTCACCACGCCGGAGTAGATGGCTTCCGTCGGTAGTTGTCCATCGCCCTTGCGCCAGCGTTGTTCGGCACCGTCACTACGCAAGCGCATGATTCCGCCGCCATAGGTCAGGATCCAGAGCTCTTCGAGGCCGGAATATTCGCTGACGATCAGATCCGTGAACAGGGCACTGCCAGTCTCGCCCAGATCGGCGGCAATCCAGTTCGCATCAGGGTCGTCAATCGCTCGGTACCACAGGGACTCGCGTGATCGCGCGGCCCACTGGCGACGTTCTCCACCAAGACGTTCGGTGATCGCGGTGGCGATGAGTTGACCCTCTCCTGGCGGTGCGCTCTCCTCGACCCATCGGTCGTCGTCAAGGCGGAGGATTCGATGACTGTTGTTCAGCCAATGCTGGGGCTTGCCGCCGCCTTCGATCGACGTGCTGAATCGATGGAAGAATGCGCCGTCACCGCTCAATGACCACTGGCCATCGCGGAAAACTGCCAGACCCTCGCTTTCGAAAATCGCCCATAGGTGACCTTCGGGGTCACTCAACATGTCACGAACGAGGCTGTTTGCACCAGTGACCAGGAAGCTCGACCAGCGGTATCCATCGAAGCGGTAGACCCCCGAAGCCGATCCCGCCCAGACGAATCCCGACGGATCCATGCCAATGGTGGAGTAGATTTCGTTGGAAAGGCCGTCCTTTACGCCGAAATTTTCGAAGTTCGGTGGCGTCAGGTTGCCTCTTGCGGGCTCCGATTGAGCCAGAAGCGAGCAGCAATACAGTAAGGAGGCCACCAGCCCGAGGGCGAAGCGGCAAGCTGAATTCGGCCCTGACGCTCGAAAATTCAACGGCTTCCATGCTCAATTTGATTTGGAAGGTAGTAGATGCAATTAAAGTGCCAAATGGATCTGCAGGGGAACTGGTGACGTGAGTGTTGCTGAATCATCGACGACGACTCGCTAGAATCGCGGCATGAAAATTTACGGCATCAAGAGCTGCGACGGCTGTCGCAAGGCACGCAGGTTTCTCGACGAGATCGAACGGGATCACCAGTGGACTGACCTGCGCGAGGACGGTGTGGACGAAGCCACGATTCAGCGCTGGCTGGACGTGCTCGGCGCGGAAACGCTGGTCAATCGTCGGTCGACGACCTGGCGGGGTCTGGACGAACAGCAGCGCGAGCAGGCGATGGCCAAGACCAGCGCCGCCAACCTGCTGGCAGCACACCCGACCTTGATCAAGCGCCCCGTGTTCGAGATCGATGGTGAACTCAGCGTCGGGTTCACGCCAGCCATTCAGGACCGTTTGAGAGGATAGAAGGCATGAGTCAGGTCATGGACAAGCCCGTGTTGCAGCCGATCGAGCGGGCCCAGCGAGAAGCCCGCGAGGCACTCCTCTCTCCCCTGGCGACTCGCTCTACGGCGTCTAGTGGTCGGACGCGCCCCGAAGCACCCGATCCCTATCGAACGGAGTTCGAGCGGGACCGCGATCGCGTCCTGCATTCGAAGGCCTTCAGACGCCTCAAGCACAAGACCCA
>JBCDLQ010000176.1:0-5589 GCA_039414335.1 Pseudomonadota bacterium
CAGCGCGATCATTAGTTCCACGAGACTGAAGCCTCGGCTGGGTGAGCGAGAAAAGCTTGTCATCAAATCGTCCCTCATAGCGTCGTCACGACGGTGACATTCTCACCACCACCTGGCTGATCACCCAGACGATCGTCCTGCCAGGTCACGGTGATCGTGGCGACGGGATCAGCCCACTGGACCGCTAAAACGCCTCCAGGAAGCTTCTGGTCGATCCTGGTCTGCCAGAACGAAAAATCCAACGCCCCAGGATTACCCCGATTAGCGCGCATGAAATCTGCAACTTCGTAGGCGGTGTTGACCGCCTGGGTTCGGTGATAGGCGCCTTGGTTGGCCTGTAGGGTGAATCCTTGCAAAGCCGCAAGGCCCAGTAGGCCGATACTCAGCACCAACAGGGTTACCAGAATCTCGATCATGGATACGCCAAGTTGACGACTCAACGGCATTTGATGGCATCGATTTATCATGAACAGACCACCCGTTCTGCAGATGCTTTTCCACTTCGGGTCAATTCGATCTGTCGAGCTTCGTCTCGAGTACAGTCGTCAAGGCGGAGTCCGATCACCGCAGGCAACACAGCACCAGCATTGGCGTCGATTTCACCTCTGGGTAAATAGCGAACGAATTCAAGATCAGCGGGGGCCGTGATTTGCGCTTCTTCAGAGCTCGGATACCAGACACGCAATCTCTCATCAACGGCAACGTTCGAAGAACCGGCCGATGCCACGCCGTCCACGACTGCCATCCAGCCCAGATTCCAATTTGTGCCGCAGGTCGGGGCATTGCCGCCACCGACGACGTCGGCGGCACAGATGGTAACGGGCCGACCACGTCTGACGGCCTCCGAACGCGCTAACTGAAAAGCGGTGAGTAAATCGTTAGTCTGGGCCGTGATTCGATTGTTCTGAATCACTGCCCTGAAACTTGGAACAGCGATCGCTGTGAGCAATGCTACCAATGCGATCGCAATGATCAGCTCAAGCAGCGTGAATCCATTGGCCTTTTGCTGCGTCATTTCATTCTCGGACGGGTTCGAAGAAGCTGAAATGTAGCGAATCCGGATGCGATATTCCAGATCACTCTGACTAGCGTTGCGGCAAGACCGATGAACGGTGTCTAGCCACCAAAAGGCCCCATTCCACCACGACCAGGCAAAAAAAAGCCCCGGTCGACAAACCGGGGCTTTCCTGAAAGATCTCATTCGCTCTACGGCAGCTTATTTTCCGTAGCGCTTCTTGAACTTGTCGACGCGACCGCCAGAGTCCACCAGCTTGTGCTGACCCGTGTAGAAGGGGTGCGACTTGCTGGAAACCTCAACCTTGACCAGCGGGTATTCGTTACCATCTTCCCACTTGATGGTTTCCTTGGTCTGGACGGTAGAACGGGTCTTGAACACCAGATCGCTGGACAGATCCTGGAAGACCACTTCGCGGTAATTCGGATGGATATCGGCCTTCATGGCATCAATTCCTGTCAAAACGTTGAAAAACAGCCGTGCATTATCTCTCATACCCAGCGAAGACGCAAGCGCAGCCCCGATCAATATAGAATCACCATGATGTCCCATTCTGACAACAGCCGCGCCGGTTGGCGGGTCGCCTCAGGCCATGAAGCCACGACCCAGGCCGCGGTCGCCATCCTCGAGGCCGGCGGCAACGCGGCCGATGCGGCCATTGCTGCCGCCACGGCGGCTTGCGTCGCTGAGCCTCTGCTGGCCTCCCTGGGCGGTGGCGTTCTCGCCGTCATCCGCCATCCGGACCAGGACCCGATCGTGCTAGATGCCTTCGCGCAAACGCCCAGGCAGCGGAATGAAGGACCCTTGGATTTCTATCCCATCCTGGGTCATTTCGGTACAGACACGCAGGAATTCCACGTTGGCAAGGCCAGCATGGCCACACCCGGGGTGGTGGCGGGTCTTATGGCCTTGAGCCAGCGTTTCGGCCATCTGCCGCTGAAAGAGACCTTGCAGCCCACGATCGACCTGGCACGCGGTGGCGTCACCATGAATCCCGTGCAGCGCTATACGCTCGAAATTCTGCAGCCCATCGTGCGCTCGAGCCCGGAGTGCGCGCGCCTGTTTGGCCTGGACTCGCCCGATGGCGACCTGCCCTCTGTCGGTGCAAAAGTGACCAATCAAGATATGGCGGACTTCTGCGAGATCTGGGCCAGGGATGGTGCTGCCTGTTTCTATCTGGGCGAACCCGCCCAGTCCATGGCGCACTTTGCAGCAGACGGTGGTGGACATCTGCTGCTGGAAGACTTTCAACAGTATCAGGTCCACTGGCGTACTCCCCTGACCTGGACCTATAAGAACGCCACCCTGTATTCGACACCGCCACCGGCCTTTGGCGGTCTGATGCTGGCCATGGCCCTGACTCGACTGGATCAGGATCAGGCCGGTCATTCGGAGTCAGATGCTGCCAATCTGCCGGCGCTCATCGCAGCCCTGGACTGGACCGACCGGACACGACACGAGCTGGAAACCCAAGCGGCAATGGCCTCGACTGCCAGCCTCGAGTCCGCCTTTGCCGATCTGTGCCGCCGCCATGCACTGGTCTCGGCCGGCACCACCCACATCAGCGTCGAAGACGGCTTCGGTCTCGGCGTGGCCCTCACCCTCTCCAACGGCGAGGGTTCGGGAACCGTGATTCCCGGTACCGGCATCATGATGAACAACATGCTGGGCGAGGAGGACATCAACCGCTGCGGCTTCCACGCCTGGCCGACCAATCGCCGCCTTGCATCGATGATGGCGCCGACCCTGATCGAGCGAGGAGACCGTCACTGGCTTCTGGGCAGCGGCGGTTCAAACCGCATTCGCAGCGCCCTGACTCAGGTCATCGTGAATCTCATCGACCAGAATCGCAGCCTCGAAGACGCCATCCTGGCGCCGCGATTCCACGTTGAATCGGGACAGATCGCGACCGAGGTACCGCCCGATTGCCCCTTGTCCATCGGCTGGGAATGGTGGCTGCAAAACCACCCGACCGCCCGCCTCTGGCCCGACCGCAACCTCTATTTTGGCGGTGTCCATGCCATCAGCGATCGCGAAGCCGCTGCAGACCCTCGACGCGGCGGGAACGCCAGAAAGGAGAAATCGAGCGCTTGAACAACGGGCCGAGGAGGCGTATTTTCATGTGTACGGTCTGACATCGCGACGGGTGACCGCCGCCCGTCAGATTGCTCTTCCGGCATCACGCCGGCAATGCTTGATCGAAAAGGAGACTGGATGATGAAACGACTGATCACCGTCGTCTGTGCATCACTGCTTTTGAGCGCTTGCGCCAGCATGCCCGGACAACCCTCTGAGCTCTCCCAACGTGTCGATGGCACCTACATGTATTCCGTAGAGAAAAATGCCCGACGCATGGGCGTTCGCGTCGAATGGGTCAACCCGCCTCTCCAGAAACTGGAAGCGCCCGCACCTCGCGTTGTGACCTTCGGTTCTTCTGCCTCGAACGACGACCCCGACGAGAACTGAGCGCTGGTCGGAATTGATCTGCGCAGATCCCGGTCGATCACTAGAGATCGACCGGGTCCATATCCACGTGCCAGCGCACCTGGCGCGCCGACGGCGTTTTGTGCAGAACCCCCATGCAGGCATCGAGACGATCGGCCAGCGGCTGCTTGTCGGCCGACTGCAGCCAGAGCTGAAACCGCCAATAACCGCCCCGCCGGGTCATCAAGGCCGGCACTGGACCGGTAATCTCGATGCCTGGCCAGTCCACCACCGATGCCGCATCGAGCAGAAAACGACGAATCGGCTCGGGCTGGTGCGCTTCTGCGCGAATGAGCGCTAGTCCTGCTGACGGCGGCAAGCCCGCGAGGCGGCGCTCCTCAAGCAACCGTTGGGTATAGTTCAGGTAGGGCTGGCCGATCAACTGAGTCAGCAACGGGTGTTCCGGATGGTGCGTCTGCAGGATGAACTCGCCCGCCCGTTCGGCCCGGCCAGCGCGCCCCGCGACCTGATAGACCGCCTGGCCCAGGCGCTCGGGCGCGCGAAAGTCCGCACTGAACAAGGCCGCATCGACATCCAGGACAGCTGACAGCGTCACGCCCGGGAGATGATGCCCCTTGGCCAGCATCTGCGTACCAACCAGAATGCAGGGGCCACCCTCTCGCACCTGTGCGAGCAGAGTCTCGAAGTCATGCTTGCGGCTGAGCTCGTCACGGTCGACCCGATGGACTCGGGTTTCAGGAAACCGCTCCTTCAGCAACAGCTCCAGTCGCTCCGTGCCCGCACCCAGCGGCTGCAGATTGGGGTCGTGGCACTCGGGACAGCGTCGTGGTTCGGGCCGGCTGGCACCGCAATGGTGACACTGCAGGCGCGCTCCGCTCTGATGCCAGGTCATATGCGCACTGCAGCGCTCGCATTCCGCGCTCCAACCGCAGGCATTGCACATCAACACGGGGGCATAGCCGCGACGGTTGCGATAGAGCAGCACCTGCCCTTCCCGACTCACGTGTTCCTTGATCTTATGGAGAAGATTTTCATGCAGTGGACCGGCCTGCCCTCGCTGATCCATGACTTGCCAGCGCGGCTCGATCGCCGGGCCGGCGCGCTGGGTAAGCTTCAGCAACTCATAGCGCCGGCTGTCTGCATTGTTCAGACTTTCCAGGGACGGTGTAGCACTTCCCAGAACGATCGGTACCTTCTGGCGCTGCGCCCTGAGCACGGCCACATCCCGCCCGTGATAACGCGCGCCTTCCTGCTGCTTGAAGGAAGGATCATGCTCTTCGTCCACCACGATCAGAGCGAGCTGCTTCAGCGGCAGAAAGGCCGCCGAGCGGGTGCCAATGATCAGACGAGCGCGGCCGGACTGCGCTGCCTGCCAGCAGGCCAGTCGCTCGCCCTCGCTCAAGTCCGAGTGATAGACCCAGGCCCGATGACCTAATCTCGCCTGGAAGCGACGCAACAATTGAGGTGTCAGGCCGATCTCGGGTACCAGGACCAGAACCTGACCGCCACCGGCCAGTAGAGGGCGCGCCGCACGCAGATAAACCTCGGTCTTGCCGCTACCGGTAATCCCGGCCAACAGCAGTACTCGGAATCGCCGTCGCGCGCGGAGAATGCTCGCGCTGGTCAGTCGCTGCTCGACGTTCAGCTCCGGACCCGGAACGGAAGAGAAGGTAGGCTCGACCTCGCACGCCTCGACCCAGCCCGATTGCTGCATGGAACGCAGCAAGGAGGGTTTGAATCCTTTCGCTTCAATCGATTCGCGGGTCATCGCCTCGGCCTGCAGCAACTGACGCAGACCACGTTTTTTGGGCGATCGGGACAGGTCGGCTGCGCGACCGGCGTCGGTCAATGCCCAGCCCGAAGGTGCAGGCGGTCTGAATCCCTGATTACGCCGCAGGACAGTGGGCAACAGCAAACTGACCAGCTCACCGGGTGGAAAGCAGTAGTAGTGGGCACACCAGCGCGCCAGGCCGATGAGATCAGAATCGATCAACGCGGCGTCGAGCACCTTCAGAATGGGCTTGAGTGCGTGCTCTGATTGGGTCGATGAGTGACCGACTACCAGGCCAACGAGACGTCGCGGCCCAAAGGGAACGAGAACCCGGCTGCCAACAGCGGGCAGGTCACCG
>JBCDLQ010000177.1:0-5588 GCA_039414335.1 Pseudomonadota bacterium
GCCCTGGAAAGTCGAAAGCTCTATTCGGGCATGCACTATTCGAAGACATCGCGAGCCTGGCTGGACAACATGGACAAACGCAAGGCCGAGACGCGTGAAGCCATGCAATCGATCTATGGCGATGATGCGGCGATCTGGCAGCAACGATGGCGGATGTTCTTCATGGCATGCGAGGAGTTGTTCGGCTACGATGATGGCAATACCTGGTTGGTCGCTCACTATCGTTTCCGACGTCGCTGAATGAAGTGTCTTTCTTGAATCGTGCATTGAAAGGGGGGCTGAATACCCAGCTGGTCCGGGTCTTCGTCCTGCAGGTTCTCGCCATCAGCGTGGCCACCATCATGGGGGTCTATGGTGCGGCGCTGGTTGTCGAAAAAGTGCTCGTCAAGGAAGCACTGACCGGTGAGGCTGATCATTTCTGGGAACGCTTCCAGAACGACCCTCAATTCCCGCTTCCAAATACGAATAACCTTCGGGGCTACATGGC
This sequence comes from Pseudomonadota bacterium, assembly GCA_039414335.1. Taxonomy (GTDB): domain Bacteria; phylum Pseudomonadota; class Gammaproteobacteria; order Xanthomonadales; family Wenzhouxiangellaceae; genus Wenzhouxiangella. The sequence continues at coordinate 488 of JBCDLQ010000177.1, forward strand.
GCAGCAAAGCAGCTTCGCCGCTGTGCCCGAGTGGTTGCGTGACGTTCCCGAAGGATTCCATCGCGTTCGAGACAGTGAAGACGCCCGCCCCGTGGTTTACGTCAGCGATCAGGGTGCCAATCGGCTCTATTTGGTCTTCGACGAAGTTCAGGTCTCTTCCCTGGCGTTCTATTTCGGAATTGCACCGCTGACCGGCGTGCTGCTGCTGATCTATCTGCTCACCTGGATCGGTTATGTCCTGTCCCGGCGGGCCGTATCCACGGTGGTCCAGCTGGCCGATGCGGTTCGCAACTACGATTTCAATTCGGGCGAGTTCGAAAAGTTCGGTGATGACACCCAAACCGAGGCGACAGACTCTGAGGTGGCCACGCTGGTCAATGCCTTCAATCAGTTCATTGAGCGGATGGAAGCCTTCATCCAGCGCGAGCGCAACTTCACCCGCAATGCCAGTCACGAACTGCGCACGCCACTGGCGGTGGTCAAGGCCAATCTGGAGTTGCTGCAGCGCTTCGACGACCCCGACAAGCGTGCGCGCACGCTGGAGCGGATGGAGCGGACAGTCCGGGATATGGAATCATTGGTCGAGACCCTGCTGATTCTGGCTCGCGAAACCGAATCGAAGCTGTCCTGGTCGTCGGTCGTGCTCAACGATCTGCTGGCCGAAACGCTGGACCAGGTTTCGCGGGCGCTGCCCAACGACAAGATCGAGACCGGTCTCAAGGGGGAAGGACTGCTGGAGATTCAGGCACCAGAGCGGGTGATTGCGATCGTCTTCACCAATCTGATTCGCAATGCCATGACCTATACGGAATCAGGATCCGTAAAAGTCTTCATCGACCACCGAGGCGTGTCGATCAAGGACACGGGCTGCGGCATGAGTGAGTCTGATCTGGAACGCATGTTCGAGCCCTTCTATCGCGGTCACGATCGCAGCAATGAAGGTTATGGCCTGGGTCTGGCCATTGTGCGTCGACTGTGTGACCGATTCGATTGGCAGTTGCACGCCGATTCGGAGCTGGGTGTGGGAACGGAGATTCGCGTCGAGTTTCCGCGCGCCACATTCAAACGCTTCGCCAAATCGACCGATCAATAGGGCGCTTGCCGCTCTGAAAGCATGAAGCTCAAGGGGTATCATTCGGCCTTGATGACCCTTCCTCTCGATCGCTCATGACCATCCAAGCCCGCGCTCGCGCCGGTTCCAATATTGCTTTGGTGAAGTACTGGGGCAAGCGAGAGTCGGCTTTGAACCTGCCGGCGACCGGCTCGATTTCACTCACCCTGGATTCCCTGTTCACCGTGACTACGGTCAAGCTGACGGGAAATGCGTCACCGGATCGTCTGATCCTTAACGGTGAGGTCACCGACCCCGCTCGTGTGTCGGTTCTGCTCAACCATTTTCGGACCCTGGCGCAAACCAACACGGGCTTCGATATCAGCAGCGAGAACAACTTTCCAACAGCGGCTGGGCTTGCGTCTTCGGCTTCGGCGTTTGCGGCGCTGGCGGTCGCGGCCAATGGCGTACTTGATCTTCAGCTTTCTGCGACGCGCCTGTCGGAGTTGGCAAGGCGCGGTTCGGGATCGGCTGCGCGCTCCATCTTTGGCGGTTTCGTAGAAATGGCTCGAGGTGAACTTGATGACGGTAGCGATTCCGTAGCGTCGGCCCTCGCCGACGCCGAACAGTGGCCACTGAACGTGGTCGTGGCCATTACCAGTGAAGCGGCCAAGGCGGTTCCATCGACTCAGGGAATGAATCACACGGTCGCCACGTCGCCGTATTTTCCGGCCTGGCTGGAACAGGTCGAGGTCGATCTGGGCCGAGCTCGGCAGGCCATTGCTCAGCGAGACTTTTCCGCACTTTGTGAAGTCACGGAAGCCAGCGCACTGGCAATGCATGCGTCGGCTATGGCCGCACAACCTGGTGTGATCTACTTCAATCCAGCAACGCTGAGCTGCATCGAGGCGGTTCGAGACCTGAGGGAACAGGGTGCCGACGTGTGTTTCACCATTGATGCGGGGCCGCAGGTCAAGGCGATTTGTCTGCCTGGTGATGAAGATCGAGTGGCCGACCGTCTTGCTGCCGTCGAGGGCGTCAGTCGTGTCTTGCGCAGCGGCCTGGGATCAGGCGCCGGTCTGATCGAATGACCCTGCAGGCCCGGGTGCCGGGCAAGGCCGTGCTGATCGGAGAGTACGCGGTGACCGACGGCTTGCCCGCTATGGTCATGGCGCTGGATCGCCACGCCGTGGTCTCTATCGAAGGCTGTGGCAGCGATGACTGTCACGTGCTGGCGCCCCAGCTATCGACACAAGCTTACCGATTCCGCATCGACCAGAGCAACTCCTTGCAGTGGCAGCGTGATCATCATGACTGGGCAGCTTTCGATTGGACCGCGCGCTTGATTGAACGACTTCTTGAGCTGCATGGTGCCGTTGGTGCTGGCGCGGGCGGGCTATCACCTTTTCGTCTGGAGATCGATACCGCCGCGCTCTATTTCCAGCTCGATCGTCAGCGCATCAAGCTGGGGCTGGGTTCGAGTTCCGCGATCACCGTGGGCCTGGATCGCGTCCTGGAAGCTTTTCTCGATCCAACCGAATGCACGCCTGAGCAGCGCTTGCTACGCCTGCTGCCGGTCTATCGTGCGGCTCAGGGGAATCAGGGCAGTGGTATAGACCTGGCCTGTTCAATTCAAGGGGGAGTCGTCGAATTTCAACGCCGTTCCGGAGCGATCCGAAGCGAACCGATCGCCTTGCCCCGGGCGCTCCAATGGTTGTTTGCCTGGACTGGTGTCCCGGCGTCGACGCCCGAGCTGTTATCGAAATACCAAGATTGGCAGGCGCGCAAACCTGTAGCGGCCGGCGAATGGCGTCAACGCGCAAAGACGCTGGTCGACAACTATCGGCAGGCCTGTCTCGATGAAGATGCTTCCAGGGTGCTCGGGGCCCTGAGAGCCTATGGCCATGAAATGCGTACAATAGGGCGCTTTATGGGCGTTGATCTGACTGCCGGCGCACACGATGCGATCATGCAGCAGGCCGACGTCCTGGGATTGGCCGCCAAGCCCAGCGGGGCCGGTGTCGGGGATCTGTCCATCATCGCGGGAACGGATCCTGAGGCGATGCAGGCCATGCGGGCCTGGTTGGTTTCCCGGAATGTGCCCGAAGTGGCCATGAATATCGAGCTTGAGGGAGCGAGCTTGCTGCGACTGGACTGACGCCAGAGCGGATGTTCGAAGGCCCATTGGAGTAGGCAAGAGATGGACCGATCAAGAATTCCACAGTTCTACAAGATGACTGTCCCGGAACGCGTCCGCACGGTGCGCGACCGCGGCATTCTTGACGCCGAGGACTATCAGAATCTGCAGTCCGGGCGTCACACATTGTCGGTCCAGCTTGCCGACAAGATGATCGAGAACGTGGTCGGAGTGATGGGCCTGCCGGTCGGCCTCGGCCTCAATTTTCTGATCAACGACAAGGATTACGTCGTACCGCTGGTTGTCGAAGAACCCTCGATTGTCGCGGCCTTGAGCTCAGCGGCAAAGCTGGCTCGCCAGGCTGGCGGTTTCAAGGTTGAATCGCAGGAGCCGCAGCTGATCGGCCAGATTCAGGTCGTGGATGTCGCCGACACGGCACGCGCGCGCGCATCCCTGCTGCAGCATAAGGACGACATTCTCAATCTGGCCAACAGCCTGCATCCCAAGATGATGGCCAGGGGTGGTGGCGCCAAGGATCTGGAAGTCTTCATTCATCCCAGCCAGGGTCCCGGCGGCGACATGGTCGTCGCGCATCTGCTGGTGGATACGCGTGATGCGATGGGGGCCAATCTGGTCAACACCATGTGCGAAGGCGTGGCTTCTCTGGTGGAGAATATTGCCGGTGGTCGAGTTTTCCTGCGCATTCTCTCCAATCTCGCTGACCGGGCGCTGGTCCGATCGCGGGTGCGGATTCCGACGGAACTGCTGACCGGCAAGGGATTTGATGGCGAGCAGGTCCGCGACGGCATCATCGTGGCCAACGACTTCGCCCGCGTCGACCCCTATCGTGCCGCGACGCACAACAAGGGCATCATGAACGGCATCGATGCAGTGGCCCTTGCCACCGGCAACGACTGGCGTGCTATTGAAGCTGGTGCCCATGCTTATGCGGCCCGTGGTGGTCGCTATACCTCCCTGACCCAGTGGTCGAAGGCCGAGAATGGCGATCTGATCGGTGAGCTGGAGGTGCCGATCAAGGTCGGAACCGTTGGTGGTCCGCTGCAGACCAATCCCACCGTCGCTCTGAACTTACGTATGTTGAACGTCGACTCGGCGCGGGAGCTGGCCGAAGTCATGGGGGCCGTCGGGCTCGCCCAGACTTTTTCGGCATTGCGTGCGCTGGTCACCGAGGGCATCCAGCAGGGTCACATGACCTTGCATGCGCGCTCCGTCGCGACCGCCGCTGGCGTTCCGCCAGAGTTGTTCGATACGGTGGTCGAGCGCCTGATTGCCTCGGGCGAGATCAAGGTCTGGAAGGCCGAAGAGCTGATGACCGAGGTCAGCGAACAGACTGAGCCACGCACGCAGGCGGGACTGGCCGAAGCGCTGGAAGGCGATGATCTCGGCAATGGGCACGGAAAGATTATCCTGCTGGGCGAACACTCCGTAGTGTATGGACGCCGAGCCATCGCCGCGCCCATTCCGCTGGCCATTCAGGCTCGCATCGAAGACACCCGCGAAGGGATCGAGCTGATCATTCCTCGGTGGGGTGTCGAACAGCGCCTGTATTTTGACGTTAAGCGACCGCCGCCTTTCACCCAGTCGATGGCCAATCTACTCAAATCGCTAGAGCTGAGCGGCCGTGGCATGCGCATCGAGATCTTCCCTAACGTGCCGCGTGCCATGGGCCTGGGAGGCTCCGCAGCGCTCGCCGTGGCCGTGATTCGTGCACTGGATATCCATTTCAATCTGGGATTGAGCGACGAGCGCGTCAATGCCCTGGCCTTCGAGTGCGAGAAATTTGCTCATGGGACGCCGTCGGGCCTGGACAACACCCTTGCGACCTACGGCAATTTCACCCAGTTCCGTACCGGTGACGAACCGTTGCGCGAAGTGATCGAGGTCAATGACAA